>NZ_JASJVF010000088.1:0-12294 GCF_035019805.1 Cryobacterium sp. 10I1 | reverse complement strand
GCGGTGAAGAGCACGGTGACCTTGTAGTCCTCGACGACCCGCCAGAAGGCGCCGGCGGGCACTGCCGAGACGCAGGACCTCGTCACCCCGCTCCGCGGCATGCAGAAGAGCCTCGCCGCCAACATGGCCACGAGCCTCACCGTGCCAACGGCGACGAGCGTGCGCACCATCCCGGCCAAGCTCCTGATCGACAACCGCATCGTGATGAACAACCACATGCGCAGGTCCCGCGGTGGCAAGGTCTCCTTCACGCACCTGATCGGCTGGGCGCTGATCAAGGCCCTCAAGATGTTCCCGAGCCAGAACGTCTGGTACGACGAGATCGACGGAAAGCCCTCCGTCGTCGCTCCCGCCCACGTCGGCCTCGGCATCGCGATCGACCTGCCCAAGCCGGACGGCACCCGCGCCCTGATGGTCCCCGCGATCAAGCGTGCGGACACCATGACCTTCGGCGAGTACCTGTCGTCCTACGAAGACCTCGTCACCCGCGCGCGCAAGAACAAGCTGACCGCCGACGACTTCTCCGGCGCGACCGTTTCGCTCACCAACCCGGGCGGCATCGGGACCGTGCACTCCGTCCCCAGGCTGATGAAGGGGCAGGGCTGCATCATCGGCGCCGGCGCCCTCGACTACCCGGCCGAGTTCCAGGGTGCGAGCGTCAAGACGCTCACCGGCCTGGCCATCTCCAAGACCATCACCCTCACGAGCACCTACGACCACCGCGTCATCCAGGGCGCCGGCTCCGGCGAATTCCTCAAGATCGTGCACGAGCTCCTCATCGGCGGGCACCACTTCTACGAAGACATCTTCGCGGCGCTGCGCATTCCATACGACCCGATCCACTGGGCGCCCGACATCAGCGTCGACCTCGCGAGCGCCGTCGACAAGACCGCGCGCGTGCAGGAACTGATCAACGCCTACCGGGTCCGCGGACACCTGATGGCCGACGTCGACCCGCTCGAATACACCCAGCGCACCCACCCCGACCTCGACATCGCCAACCACGGCCTGACCTTCTGGGACCTCGACCGCCAGTTCGTCACGGGCGGCTTCGGCAGCCAGCGGCTGATGCTGCTCCGCGACATCCTCGGTGTGCTCCGCGACTCCTACTGCCGCACGACCGGCATCGAGTACATGCACATCCAGGACCCTGCCCAGCGCAAGTGGATGCAGGAAAAGATGGAGAAGACCTACGTCAAGCCCACGCATGACGAGCAGATGCGCATCCTCGGAAAGCTCAACGAGGCCGAGGCCTTCGAGACCTTCCTGCAGACCAAGTACGTCGGCCAGAAGCGGTTCAGCCTCGAGGGCGGCGAGTCCACCATCCCGCTCCTCGACGCGATCCTCGAAGGTGCGGCGAATGCCGGCCTCGACGGCGTCGCGATCGGCATGGCCCACCGTGGCCGGCTGAACGTGCTCACCAACATCGCCGGAAAGACCTACGGCCAGATCTTCCGCGAGTTCGAGGGCACCCAGGACCCCAGAAGCGTGCAGGGCTCAGGGGACGTCAAGTACCACCTCGGCACGGAGGGCAGCTTCCGCGGAAACAACGGCGTGGAGATCCCGGTGTACCTCGCCGCGAACCCCTCGCACCTCGAAGCCGTCGACGGCGTCCTCGAGGGCATCGTGCGCGCCAAGCAGGACCGCAAGCCGATCGGCACCTTCTCGACCCTCCCCGTGCTCGTGCACGGCGACGCAGCCATGGCCGGCCAGGGCATCGTGCTCGAAACGCTGCAGATGTCCCAGCTGCGCGGCTTCCGCACCGGCGGCACGATCCACCTCGTCGTCAACAACCAGGTCGGCTTCACGACGCTGCCCCTCGACGCGCGCACCTCGGTGTATTCGACGGACGTCGCGAAGACCATCCAGGCGCCGATCTTCCACGTGAACGGCGACGACCCCGAGGCCGTCGTGCGGGTCGCTGAGCTCGCATTCGCCTACCGCCAGGAGTTCAAGCGCGACGTCGTGATCGACCTGATCTGCTACCGCAGGCGTGGCCACAACGAGGGCGACGACCCCTCGATGACCCAGCCCCTGATGTACAACCTGATCGAGGCCAAGCGCTCGGTGCGGAAGCTCTACACCGAGGCGCTCGTCGGACGTGGCGACATCACCGAGGCAGAGTACGAGGCCGCGCACGCCGACTTCCAGGACCGCCTCGAACGCGCGTTCATGGAGACGCACGCCGCGCAGTCCTCGTCGATTCCGGTCGTCGGCAGCCAGGGCCTGTCCTCCGGCAACAACCTCCAGGACGAAGCCGTCGGCGAGCCTGCGACCACGGGCGTCCCCGAGGCGGTCGTGCACCTCATAGGGGATGCCTTCCTCAACAAGCCCGCCGGCTTCACGGTCCACAACAAGCTCCAGCAGCTCATGCAGAAGCGTGCGGACATGAGCCGGAACGGCAACATCGACTGGGCGTTCGGTGAGCTCCTCGCCCTCGGTTCCCTCCTGCTCGAGCGCACCCCGGTGCGCTTCGCCGGCCAGGATGCCCGCCGCGGCACCTTCGTGCAGCGTCACGCCGTTCTCCACGACCGCATCAACGGCCAGGAATGGCTGCCGCTCGCGAACCTCAGCGAGGACCAGGCCCGGTTCTGGATCTACGACTCGCTCCTGAGCGAATACGCGGCGATGGGCTTCGAGTACGGCTACTCCGTCGAACGCGCCGACGCGCTCGTTCTCTGGGAGGCCCAGTTCGGCGACTTCGCCAACGGCGCCCAGACCGTGATCGACGAGTTCGTGTCCTCCGCCGAGCAGAAGTGGGGCCAGCGGTCCTCCGTCGTGCTCCTCCTCCCGCACGGGTACGAGGGCCAGGGCCCCGACCACTCCTCGGCGAGGATCGAACGCTACCTCCAGCTGTGCGCCGAGAACAACATGACCGTCGCCCGCCCCTCGACGCCGGCCTCGTACTTCCACCTGCTGCGCCGCCAGGCGTACATGCGCCCGCGGCGCCCGCTCGTGGTCTTCACGCCCAAGTCGATGCTCCGCCTGCGCGGCGCGACGAGCGCGGTCGCCGACTTCACCAGCGGACGTTTCGAGCCCGTGATCGACGACGCGCGCATCACAGACAAGTCCGCTGTCAAGCGCGTGCTGTTCATGGCGGGCAAGCTCTACTACGACCTGCTCAGCGAGCTCGAGAAGAACCCGAACCCCGAGATCGCACTCGTGCGGATCGAGCAGTTCTACCCGCTGCCCGCAGCCGAGATTCAGCAGGTCGTCGCCCAGTACCCGGACGCCGAACTCGCCTGGGTGCAGGATGAGCCGGAAAACCAGGGCGCCTGGCCGTTCTTCTACTTCAGCACCAGCAAGGTCGTCAAGCGCCCGGTTCGGGTGTTCTCCCGGGCCGCCTCCGCATCGCCGGCGGCCGGCTCCGCGAAGCGGCACGCCGCCGAACAGGTCGACCTGCTGAGGAACGCGCTCACCCTCTAGGCGTACCTTTCCGGTCGAGAGTTCCCGTTCTGGCGGGCACTCTCGACCGGAAGGGCACGGGCATTGCCCGGAGACGGGCCCGGTCGTAGGCTGGCCGCGATCGCGACCTCGAAGGTGACAGGGACCGCGACGCGACCGAAGGAGTGTTGCTGTGTCCACCCGCGATGTGACCCGGCTCGGCGAACCCTGCTGGAACGACCTGATGACCTCGGATCCCTCGAAGGACCGTGAGTTCTACACCCAGCTCTTCGGGTGGCACGCGAGCGAATCCGGACCCGAATACGGCAACTACGTGACCTTCTCGCGCGGAGCCGCAGATGTCGCAGGAATGGCCGCCGCCCCTGACGGGTCGAACGCGCCGGACGCGTGGCTCGTCTACCTCTCGGTCGACGACGTCGACGACACGGTGACGGCCGCGGTCGCAGCCGGAGGCCAGGTGCTCCTGGAGCCGCTCACGGTCGGCGGGATGGGACGCACCGCGGTGCTCGCGGACCCCTCCGGCGCCGCGGTCGGCATCTGGCAGCCCATTGAGTTCGACGGCTTCCACACCGTCGCCCGGCCGGGGACACCGATCTGGCACGAACTCAGCAGTCGGGACTACGACGCCGCCCTGCCGTTCTACGCGACCGTCTTCGGCTGGGACCCGCAGGTCCTGAGCGACACCCCGGAATTCCGGTACAGCACGATCGGGCCGGAGGGCATGCCCGTCGCCGGGGTCATGGACTCGACGGCGTTCCTCCCGGAGGGTGTTCCCTCGCACTGGGCGGTGTACTTCGGCGTCCCGGACGCGGCAACGGCCGCCGCCCGGGTCGTCGAGCTGGGCGGCGCGGTGCTTCGCGAGCCGTGGGACTCGGAGTTCGGCACCTTCGCCCAGGTCGCAGACCCGACGGGAGCGATGTTCTACCTGGGTTCGGTCGAGGCCGGCACGCCGACCGGCGCGGCCAGGGACGACGCCACAACGACGGAAACGGTCGCGACTGGCGTCGGCGACGACGCTGCCTTCGCGGATGCCGCCTTCATCGACGTCGACGAGAGTGACGTCGAAACCAGCCAGTCCGCCGGGTGACCCGTCACGGGCATCCGCCGAACGACGGTGCCGCGAGGGACACGCCACGCAGGAGTCAGTGCCAGGCGGGAGTCAGTGCGAGGACTGGATGGTACGCAGTTTGAGCAACACCTGGTCGCGGAGGTCTTCCGGAGCGATCTCCCGGCAGGCGCGCTGCACGGCCTCGGTCAGGGTGCGCCCGACGAGGTGTTCGCTGCTGCAGTCCGTGCAGTGGGCCAGGTGCTCCTGGATATCGGCGGTGTCCTCGCCGCAGAGTTCGTTGTGGAGGTATTCCTCGAGTTCGGCCTTGGCCTTCTCGCAGCCGCAATCGGTCATTTCGTGCTCCCAGAGGTGTTACGACCGGCCCGGCCCGTTGCAGCCGGGGTCCCGGATGCGGGCTGGGCTGAGCCCAGGCCGCGCTCGAGCGCATAGCCGGCCAACAGGTCACGCAGGAGTCGCCGGCCACGGTGCAGGCGGCTCATCACGGTGCCGATCGGTGTTTTCATGATTTCGGCGATCTCCTGGTAGGAGAAGCCCTCGACGTCGGCGAAGTACACGGCCAGCCGGAAGTCTTCCGGGATGGACTGCAGGGCGTCCTTCACGGCGCTGTCCGGCAGGTGATCGATCGCTTCGGCCTCTGCCGAGCGACTCGCCATCGCGGTCGTCGATTCGGCGCCCCCGAGCTGCCAGTCTTCGAGGTCGTCGATGGTGCCCTGGTAGGGCTCGCGCTGCTTCTTGCGATAGGTGTTGATGAATGTGTTCGTGAGGATGCGGTAGAGCCACGCTTTGAGATTGGTGCCCTGCTCGAACTGCTTGAAAGCGGCGAACGACTTGACGAACGTCTCCTGGACCAGGTCCTGCGCATCCGAAGGATTGCGCGTCATCCGCATTGCTGCGGCGTAGAGCTGGTCGATGTAGGGCATCGCCTGTTCTTCGAACAGGTCTCGCAGGTCGATCGCGTCAGTTGTCATCACGGACAATTCTAATGCGTCGATCACGGACGTTTCGGGTCGTTCAAGCACCGTTGACAGCACCATCGGGACCTCCCTCATCTGTTCATCACCGACTATCCTGATAACCGATGTTGATCTCGAGATATTCCAAGCCCGATTTCGATCCCTACGGCGACAACGCGCCCGAAGAGACGGATGCCTGGTGGCCGGCCCCTGTTGCAGCGCGGCCGCTCGCCGCCGTCGTCTCCCTGCCGGGTTCGAAGTCGCTCACCAACCGCGAGCTCGTGCTCGCGGCCCTCGCCGACGGGCCCTCCCTCCTCCGCGCACCGCTGCACTCCCGCGACAGCGACCTGATGGTCGATGCGCTCCGGCAGCTGGGCGCCACGATCGAGTCCGTCCCCGGCGACGGCGAGTTCGGCACGGACCTCCGGGTCACCCCCGGCGAGCTCTTCGGCTCGACGACGATCGACTGCGGCCTGGCCGGCACCGTGATGCGCTTCCTCCCGCCCGTCGCCGCCCTCGCGCTCGGCCCGACGACGTTCGACGGCGACGCCGGTGCACGCCGCCGCCCGATGGCGACCACGATCTCCTCCCTCAGCGCCCTCGGCGCCGACATCAACGACGACGGCCGCCACGCGCTGCCGTTCACGGTGCACGGCACCGGCAGCCTCTCCGGCGGTGAGGTCACGATCGACGCGTCCACCTCGAGCCAGTTCGTCTCCGGCCTGCTCCTCGCCGCCCCGCGGTTCGAGCGCGGACTGCACCTCCGACACGACGGCGAACGCCTGCCGAGCCTGCCGCACATCGAGATGACGATCGCGACCCTCGCCCGCCGCGGGGTCACCGTGACGAGCCCAGCCGTCGGCGAATGGATCGTCGAGCCCGGCCCGATCCGGGGTATCGACGTCGACATCGAACCAGACCTGTCCAACGCCGCGCCGTTCCTCGCGGCCGCGCTCGTGGCCGGCGGGAGCGTCACGATCACGGGCTGGCCTGCCGAGACGACCCAGGTCGGCGCCGACCTCGCGTACCTGCTGCCGCTGTTCGGCGCGATCGTCACCCGCGCGGGCGACCGTCTCACGGTCACCGCGGGCGAGCATCTCACCGGCGTCACTCTCGACCTCTCCACGGGAGGTGAGCTCGCGCCGGCCCTCGTCGCCCTCGCCGCCCTCGCGGATTCCCCGAGCACGATCACCGGCATCGGCCACATCCGGAACCACGAGACCGACCGCCTCGCCGCCCTCGTGACGGAGATCAACGGGCTCGGCGGCGCCGTCACGGAGCTGCCGGACGGCCTGCAGATCGACCCGCGGCCCCTGCACGGCGGACAGTGGCACAGCTACGACGACCACCGGATGGCGACGGCGGGAGCCCTGATCGGCCTCGCTGTTCCCGGCGTCCTGGTCGAGGACATCGGCACGACTGCGAAGACGCTCCCCCAGTTCCCCGAACTGTGGCACGCGCTCCTCGCCTCGACCGTGCTCGCATGAGCTGGTGGGCCGGCGCGGACGACGACGAACCCGAGTTCGACGAGTCGAGCGTGCGGGTGCGCCCCAACCGCAAGGGCAGCAAACCGCGCACCAAGACCCGCCCTGACCACGAGGACGCGCTCACCGGGCGCATCCTCTCGGTCGACCGCGGCCGCTACACCGTCATGCTCGACGAGAACAAGCACACCGAACGACGGGTGACCGCGGCCAGGGCGAGCGAGCTGCGCAAGCACGCCGTCGTGACCGGCGACCGCGTCGACATCGTCGGAGACACCACCGGGGCGGAGGGCAGCCTCGCCCGCATCGTGCGGATCGTGCCGCGGGTCACCCTGCTGCGCCGCAGCGCCGACGACACCGACGCCGTCGAACGGGTCATCGTCGCCAATGCCGACCAGATGCTCATCGTCGTCGCCGCCGCGAACCCGGAGCCGCGCATCCGCCTGGTCGACCGGTACCTCGTCGCGGCGTACGACGCGGGCGTCACGCCGATCCTCTGCATCACGAAGACCGACCTCGCCGATCCCGCCGAGTTCCTGAACAACTTCGCCGGCCTCGACCTGATCGTCTTCACGAGCCGCGACGACGCCATGCCGCTCGAGAGCATCTCCGCTGCGCTCGTCGGCCATGACACCGTCTTCGTCGGCCACTCCGGCGTCGGCAAGTCCACGCTCGTCAACGCCCTCGTGCCGGACGCGCACCGCGCCGTCGGCGTCGTGAACACCGTGACCGGCCGCGGCAGGCACACCTCGTCCTCGACGGTCTCGCTGCGACTCGAAACGGATGCCGGCCGCGGCTGGGTCATCGACACTCCCGGAGTGCGCTCCTTCGGCCTCGGGCATATCAACACCGACAACATCCTCAAGGCGTTCACCGACCTCGCCGCGATCGCGGAGAAGTGCCCGCGCGGCTGTACCCATCTGCCGGACTCGCCGGACTGCGCCATCAACGAGGCCGTCGCGGCCGGCGAACTCGGCGACACCGGCAAGGCCCGCCTCGACTCGCTGCAACGACTGCTCGCGACCTTCGCGGTGTCCCCGCACCACTAACGTGGGGGCATGACGGATTCCACGCGCCTCGAAGCCGGCGACCCGGCACCGCAGTTCACGCTCACCGACCAGGACGGCGCATCCGTCTCGCTCGCCGGGTTCGCGGGCTCGAAGGTCGTCGTCTACTTCTACCCGGCCGCGCTCACCCCGGCCTGCACGAAGCAGGCCTGCGATTTCCGCGACAGCCTCGGTTCGCTCGAGACTGCGGGCTACCGCGTGCTCGGCGTCTCGCGGGACACGCCGGAGAAGCTCCGGGCCTTCCGGGACGCCGAGGGCCTCACGTTCCCGCTCCTGAGCGACAGCGACCTCACCGTGCACCGGGCGTACGCCGCCTGGGGCGAGAAAAACCTCTACGGCAAGACCGTCACGGGCGTCCTGCGGTCCACCTTCGTGATCGACGAGGCCGGACTGATCACCCTCGCGCTCTACAACCTACGTGCGACGGGCCACGTCGCGAGCCTGCGCAAGAAGCTCGGCCTCGGCGACTGACACCCGGTCCCACTTCCCCGGGGCCGTCAGGGGCCCCCAGCGGCCGCTGACGACATCCGCTGCCGTCCGGGCGGCACCGACCTGCTGCCTGGACGAAATACTGTGTGAACACTCGGCGACGGATGTCTACCCGGCCGTGTCGCCCTCATCCCGCGGGGTCTGCGTGGCCGCGAGCACCGCGGGGGTGAACAGGAGCCCGAGCACCACGATCGAGGGCACCAGGAGCGCCCAGCCGAGATCCGGACGCGCGTACAGCCCCTGGAAGCAGCCGACGGCGACGGCGATCTGCACGACCTGCCAGGTCACCGCGGCGCCGCGGATCCAGCCGCGGCGCCTCAGGGAATTGACCGCGATCGCGGTCACCCAGGCGGCGGCGATCAGCACGATGATCAGGATCGCGACCCCGCTCGCGAGCGAGGTCGGCGTCGCGGTGAGAAGCTCGAGGACGAGCCAGACCACCGCGGCCCAGAGCAGGGCGGCCTCGGCCCAGAGCAGGCCGGCGAGGAGAAGGAGTGCGGGCGCACGAAGCGGGCGGAACGCACCGGCGTCACCGTCCGGACGCTGGTCGAACTGTTGATTCACAGAGATATCCCATACCAAACTATTGATTTGACCCCACCATTATGCGACCATAATTGAGGCCCGGTTGACGCTCACAGGGACGTGAGCCCTATGAATGCGTAAATCGCTTACCTTCCTGCAATCGGCAGCCTCTCATCTTCGGCCAATCGGCCAGGCACCCTGCAATAAAGGAGCATCTCTATGGACTGGCGCGACAAAGCGGCCTGCCTCACCGCCGACCCGGAATTGTTCTTCCCCGTCGGTAACACTGGACCCGCTGTGGACCAGATCGAGAAGGCCAAGTCTGTGTGTGCCCGTTGCAATGTGACCGAGGTGTGCCTCCAGTACGCACTGGAGACCGGACAGGATTCCGGCGTCTGGGGCGGCCTGAGCGAAGACGAACGCCGCGCCCTCAAGCGCCGTGCCGCACGGGCGCGCCGCGCGTCCTAGCCCCACCGCCCGTGTCCTGAGACCTGGCGCGCCGCCCCCGCGGCAGTCAGGTCTCACGCATGTACCGCAGGGGAATCTCGATCGTCACTTCGGTGCCGCTGCCCATCATCGTGTGCCAGTCGATGCTCCCGCTGAGCTCGCCCTGGATCAGGGTGCGCACGATCTGCGTGCCCAGTCCCGATCCGACCTTGCCCTCGGGAAGACCGGAACCGTTGTCACGCACGCGCACCGTGAGGGTCTCTTCGTTGCGCTCGGCCTCGATCACGACTTCGCCCTCCCGGCCGGCGAGGCCATGCTCGACCGCGTTCGTGACGAGCTCCGTGAGCGCGAGCGCGAGCGGGGTGGCGAAGGCGCTCGGCAGAACGCCGAAACTGCCGGACAGCTTCGGGTGCGCCGTCGTGTTGTGAGCGGATGCGACCTCGGCGATCAGGAGCAGCACCCGGTCGAAGACGACGTCGAAGTCGACCTGCTGGTTCAGCCCCGTCGACAGGGTGTCGTGGACGACAGCGATCGCCGCGACCCGGCGCATGGCCTGGTTGAGCGCCTCGCGCGCGGTATCGGAGTGGGTCCGCCTGGCCTGGATCCGGAGCAGCGACGCCACGGTCTGGAGGTTGTTCTTCACCCGGTGGTGGATCTCCCGGATGGTCGCGTCCTTCGTGATGAGCTCGCGCTCCTGGTGGCGCAGTTCGGTCACGTCGCGGCAGAGCACGATCGCGCCGATCCGCTGGCCGCGGTTGCGGATCGGGATCGCGCGGAGCGAGACGGTCACCCCGCGAGCCTCGACATCGGTTCGCCAGGGAGCCCGGCCGGTGACGACGAGCGGGAGCGATTCGTCGACGACGACCGTGCCGGTGAGCAATCCCGTCGTGACCTCGGCGAGTGACTCGCCCTCGAGCTCGTCGACGAAGCCCATCCGGTTGAAGGCGGAGAGCGCGTTGGGGCTCGCGAAGGTCGTGACACCGTCGAGGTCGAGCC
This sequence comes from Cryobacterium sp. 10I1, assembly GCF_035019805.1. Lineage (NCBI taxonomy): Bacteria > Bacillati > Actinomycetota > Actinomycetes > Micrococcales > Microbacteriaceae > Cryobacterium > Cryobacterium sp. 10I1. Next base: position 1,859 of record NZ_JASJVF010000088.1, on the reverse strand, counting down.
GGATCAGGCCGTCCGAGGCGCGCGGGGCGCCGCGGCGCGGGCCGGTCGGAGCGCCGAGATCGGGGAAATCGCCGGAGGCGATCATCGCGAACAGGTCGTTGGCGCAGTCGTTGAAGGTAAGTTCCTGGCGGCTCGGCGTGCGCGCCTCGCTGAGGTTCGTGTGCCGGGTGAGCACGGCGACGGGCACGGGTGCGATCTGGGAACCGGTCGTGCTGAGCCGGCGCATCACGGGGATCGCCCTGACGCGGGTCGGAGTCTCCTCGTACCAGTCCGGGGCCGTCGTATCCACGATCCTGGCGGACTCGAAGGCCTCCGTCACCTGCTGGCGCCATTCCCCCTTGATTCCCTGCCCGACGAAGTCGCGGTAGAACAGGGTCGCGGCGCTCGAGGGGCGCGCGTGCGCGACCGCCACGAAGCTCCCGGTCGTGCCGGGCACCCACACCACGATGTCCGCGAAAGCAAGGTCGGCGAGGAGCTGACCATCCGCGACGAGCATGTGGAGCCAGTCCACATCCTCGGCACTGCTGCGGCCCTGGGCAAGTACGAGATCACTGAGCGTCGACACCCTGCCAGCCTAGGTCCCCCTGAACGAGGAAAGTGACTGGGGCGACCATGAATCGGCGCGCGGTGTCATGCTGGTCAGATGAACCCCACTCCGGGCAGGCCCGATCGCACCCTGATCGCCGTTCTGTCCGTGATCGTAGTTCTGGTCATCGTCGCGCTCGTCGTCGTCTTCTCCCGCGGAGCGCCGGAGCAGCTCGGCCAGGCGACCCCGGCCGGTGTCGTCCAGCGCTACTCTGCCGCTGTCATCGACGGCGACGAGCAGAAGGCGGCCGGATTCCTCACCCCGCACGCCCTCGCGAGTTGCGACGCGGTCGGCGGCCGGGCCGCCGGCGACCTGAGGGTCACGCTCGTCTCGACGACGGAGCGGCCCGGTTCGGCCGACGTCACGGTGTCCATCGTCACCTCGGAGGATGCCGGCCCCTTCGGGTCCTCGGAATACGAGAGCCAGGAGGTGTTCGACCTGCTCACGGTCGACGGCGCCTGGAAGATCGACTCCGCGCCCTGGCAACTCGCGATCTGCCCGGGCACCACGACCACGACCGATGCCCCGTGATCGTCGGGGCAGGTCTCCTGGTCGCGCTCGGCGTCGTCATCGCCGCCATCGTGATCGGGGTCCGCCGGTCGCCGGCACCGCGGGGAGGGTCGGCCCAGCCGACGGTCCGGCGCCTGATCGCCTTCGTCCTCCTGTTCGCCCTCGTCGTGATCGCCGCGATCGGTCTGGCCGGGCTGCTGGGGCGCCTGCTCGATGCGGGTAATGCTCTCGCAGGGGAAGACGTCGCCGGACTCGCCCGCTCGCTCGCCTTCACCCTGGTCGCCGGCCCCTTCGCCGCCCTGCTGTGGTGGGTGCTCCGGCGGCGCCTGGACGGCGAAGATCGGTCGTCCCTCGCCTGGGGCCTCTACCTCGCCGGCATGCGCACCGTCGCGCTCGTCGTCGCCTCGACCGCCCTGCTCGGCTCCGCAGCGGCCCTCGTGCGCGCGGACTGGCAGCCGCGCACCCTCGCCACCGGACTGGTCTGGGCCGCCGTGTGGGTGTGGCACACGTGGATATCCAGGAATCCGGCCACGCATCCGCTGCGGCTCCCGACGGCGGCGATCGTTCTCGGGAGCGTGTTCGGTCTCGTGATCGGTACCGGCGGAGCCGTCACGGCGCTCGGCGCGCTGCTCGACTCGGCCATCACCGGGTCGGGGGCATCGACGTTCGCGGGTGCCCCGTGGTGGTGGCTCCCCCTCGAAGGCCTGGTCTGGTGCGCCGGCGGCGTGCTGATCGTGAGCCTGCTGCTCGCGACACTCCGCAC
>NZ_JASJVF010000087.1:0-12580 GCF_035019805.1 Cryobacterium sp. 10I1 | reverse complement strand
CCTCCCGGCGGAGCTGCGGTTCCCAGACGTGCGGCACGGGCACGGTCACGAGGTCCGGCGGGGTGTAATCGGCCGGCCGCATCCGATGGGCACGTCGATCAGACTTTGCCGCAGCCGCGGCACCCGGCGGATGCGGTCGGCGAGCACGCCGAGGGCCACCTCTGTGTCGAGGCCCGCACGAGTATCGAGAAACAGCACCGCTCCGACCTGCATGGGCGAGGATCCTCGTTCGGTGGCGAGCGACATCAGATCGTCCGCACTGACCCGATCGATGGGTGGCAGGGTGGGCATAGCGCCACGCTATACCCGCGGGGTCCGCAGCCCGAGCCGGATCAACGCGATTCCCGTCCAGACGGACCAGGCCCACATCAGCACGCCGAGGATGTCGGGCACTATCCAGTGGAGCGATGGCGGCCCTGACAATACGGGCGCGGGCGAGGCGTTCCCGAACCGCCCGTAGGCTGGCGGGATGGCCGACTCCAGCTCCAGCCCAGCGCACAACGCAGGCCCACCGGCGCCGGCGGCACCACAGGCATCCGGTTTCGTCGCCGTATTCGGCCGGCGCCTGGAACGCCTCGATCGTTGGGCGGATGCGATCGGCATCGGTCGCAAGCGGCTGATCCTCCGCGCGGTGTGCCTGCTCATCACCCTGGCCGGGCTGGCCATGCTGCTCGGCAAGGACCTCACCCCGCCCGACACCCTCGACGAGTACCTGCACCCGGCCAAGACCTCCGCAGACGAGTTCCTGATCCGCAACCTCTCCGTCGACTACACGCTCGACGCAGACGCGCAGGGCCACTCGCGGGCGAGCGTGCTTGAGACCGTCGACGGAATCTTCGGCTCCGACTCCACGGCTACCGGCATCACCCGCTACCTGGTCGCCGAGAGCCGCGGCCATACCGTACACACCACGGTGACCTCGGTGACGGATGCCGGGGGCACCGCCGTTCCGTTCACGGTCACCCGCAGCGGCGACACCTGGAAGATCTCCACCGACACCGGCGCACGACTCGTCGGCGACCACCGATTCCTGATCCGTTACGTGCAGACCGAGCTGACCGATCATGTCCAGGACGCCCAGAACACCGCGTTCGAAGACAGCCTGAACTGGAGCGTGACGGGCGAACGCTGGTTGCAGGGAATAGGCGGCGTCGACGTGACCGTGCGCATGGACACAGCGCTCGCGGCGCACTTGGCCGGAGAACCGAGCTGGGGCGTCGCCTGGGCCATCCTGGGCAGCACCGCCTCATTCGACCGGGTCGCCGACGACGATCCCCTCGCCCAGCCCGGGCAGGCGGTCTTCCACAACCGGGTGTTGTCCACGCTGCCGCCGTTCGGCACGGTCTGGGTGGAATTCCACTTCGCCGACGGCACTTTCATGCCCTCCGACCGCTCGCTACTCGAGTGGATGCGCCTGCTCGCGCCGTTCCTGCCGATCCTGGTGGGCGTCGGGCTGCTCCTGCTCGGGCTCCTCGCCCGGGCCACGGTGTGGCGGAATGCCTCCGGTCGCGGCATCGTCATCGCCGAGAGCACGCCCCAGGCGGGCGTCGACCTCATGCTCGCCTCTCACATCCTGGGCCGGAGCCGCCGGTCGATCGTGGCTTCCCTGCTCGACCTCGCCGTGCGCGGCAACGTGCGACTGCTCCGGGTGAGCCCCGTGACCGACGGCAGGGTCGACGGCGGCAACGACGGCGCAAACTCCCCCGCCGGCCGGCACTGGTACGAGTTCGAATACGTGAATGAGGCGACCCTGACCGACGCCGACAAGGACCTGCTCAACGCCGTCTTCGGCGACGCCCGCATCATCAGCACGAAGAGACGTCCCGCCAAACGCTCGATGCGACCCGTTCGCCTCGACGTGCGCGGCGGCCTGCTGCGACCGGCATTCCGGCAACTGAGCCTGCGCGGCTGGCGCCGGTCCCTCGCGGAGGGCTACCGGCGGGTGCCGAACGGTTTCGTCAGGGACCTGCTGACCTGGGGCGTCATCGCGACGACCGCCCTGCAATGGGGTCTCTCCCGCCAGCTCGCCTACGACGGCATCGAATCGCAGGCCTGGTTGCTGTTCTGGGTGAGCGCGGCGAGCGCCGCCGTCACCTTCAGCGCCTTCACGCTCGCCGTGACCCGCTACCCTCTGACCCGGAAGGGCGCCCTCGCCCGGGAGCACCTGCTCGGCCTGCGGGAGTACATCCGGGTCGCCGAGCAGCTCCGGATCAACTTCCTGCAGAGCCCGTCCGGCGCGCTGTACACGCAACGCAAGGCCACGGTCGAGGTCGCCGAGCTCAACGATCCGCTGCTCGCCTACGCCGTGCTGTTCGGCCTGGAGCGTGGCTGGCGACGCGAGCTCGACCTCGCGTCGGCCGGAGCGCTGCCCCGTGGCTGGTGGCTCCCGCGGGACCTTGACCGCACCCCCTGAACAGAGAGGCTCAGGGAATTCTGGCCGATCGGCGTGACAATTCCGCCGAAGAACCGTCTTACAGGTGACGGATGTCGCACGACGGTGACCGCCGAGCCTGCGGGGCGCTAGGCTTCCCGCACAGAACCCGGAGGACACCCCATGACAAACACAGAGCTGACGGATCCCGACGCGACCGGAAACGGAACCGCCCCGGACGCCCGGACCCGCCTGGCCGCGGTCGTCTACAACCCGATCAAGGTCGACCTCCCCGCGCTCAAGGCCTCCGTCGCGACCGAAGAGTCCGCCGCGGGCTGGCCGGAGACGCTCTGGTTCGAGACCTCGGAAGACGACCCGGGACAGGGCGCGGCCCGGCAGGCGATCGAGGCGGGCGCATCCGTCATCATCGTGGCGGGCGGCGACGGCACCGTGCGCGCGGTCGCCGAGGTCGTGCACGGCACCGATCGCGCGCTCGTCCTGGTGCCCTCTGGCACCGGGAACCTGCTCGCCCGCAACCTCAAACTCGCCCTCGACGATGCCGCAGGGTCGATCCGCTCGGCGTTCACCGGGACCGACCGCCCCATCGACGTGGGCATGATCGACATCCGGCGCGCCGACGGCACGGTCGACCGGCACGCCTACCTGGTCATGGCCGGTCTCGGCCTCGATGCCAAGATGCTCGCCAACACCGACGACGACCTCAAGGCGAAGGTCGGCTGGCTGGCCTACGTGAAGGCCCTCGTCGCCGTGGGGCAGGACCGGAACGACCTGCACTTCCGGTACAGCCTTGACAAACAGCCCGCGCAGTCCATGCGGGCCCACACGATCATGGTCGGCAATTGCGGCTTGCTTCCTGCCGAGATCGTGTTGCTGCCCGACGCGGTCGTCGACGACGGGCACTTCGACATCGTCGTGCTCAAGCCGAAGGGAGTGCTCGGCTGGGTGCAGATCGTCTCCAAGGTGATCTGGGAGAACGGGGTGCTCAGCCGCACCCCACTCGGGCGCCGGTTGAGGACGAAGGACGTCGACGCCCTCAACTACGCGACCGGAACCGAGCTCGTCCTGCGCCTGCACCGGCCGGAAGAGATCGAGCTCGACGGCGACGAATTCGGGTCGGCCATCGCGTTCAAGACCTGGATCTCCCCGGGCGGCCTCACCGTGCGCGTGCCCGCCCCGGCTGCGTAGCCATTACGGCCGGGATCCGGCCTGCACCGGGTTCGCGGCCGCTGCGACGGAGACCGGAGCGCCGGTGAAGCGCACCCGCACGGCGTCGCCGGGAGCGGGGTGCACGCGCACGCCGTGCTGCACCGAGACCTCGGCGCCGTCGGCGAACCGCACCCGGGTGCGGCGAAGCGACCCGTGGAAGCTGGAAGCGGTGACGACGCCCTCCACCCCGTCCGCGGCGAGCTCGAGGTCTTCCGGCCGCACCGCGACGAGTACGGTCCCGTCCGCCTGTGACGGGTCGAGAAGGGGCAACCGGGTTCCGTACAGCTCCGCGAATCCGTTGCGCACCATTCCCGTCAGCTGGTTGCTCAGGCCGACGAAATCGGCGATGAACGGCGAGACCGGCCGGGAGTAGAGGTCTTCGGGGGTACCGACCTGCTCGATCCGGCCGTCGCGCATGACTGCGACCCGGTCGGCGATCGCGAGCGCCTCATCCTGATCGTGCGTCACGAACAGGGTCGTGATGCCCAGCTCGGTCTGGATCCGCCGGATCTCCTCGCGCAGGGTCACCCGCACCTTGGCGTCGAGAGCGGAGAGCGGCTCGTCGAGCAGGAGCACCCGTGGTTCGGTGACCAGGGCGCGGGCCAGTGCGACCCGCTGCTGCTGACCGCCGGACAGCTGGTGGGCGAACCTGTCGTAGTGGTCCGCAAGGCCGACGAGGGCGAGGGCGTCCCCGGCTCGACGCCGGCGAGCCGCGGCGGCGACCCCGCGCATCCGCAGCCCGAATTCGACGTTCTCGCCCGCGCTCAGATGCGGGAACAGGGAGTAGGCCTGAAAGACCATGCCCATGTCGCGCCGGCTCGTCGGGAGGGTGGACACGTCGACTCCGTCGACCAGGATGATGCCGGCATCCGTCGATTCGAGACCGGCGAGCGCCCGGAGTGCCGTGGTCTTGCCGCTTCCGCTCGGGCCGAGAAGCGCCACGAACTCGCCGGCGTGCAGGGTGAGGTCGAATCCGGCGAGGGCTCGGTGTCCCCCGAAATCCTTGGTGACGCCCGAGAATTCGACGACGGCTCCGTGGCGGTGCGTGGCTGCGCTCGACGACACCTCCGTCTGAGCAGCCTGACCGGAGGGAGCCGGCGCGGTGCTCCCGGTCGGCGTGTCCAGCGGGGTGTTGCTCGTGTTGCGGGTCATTGCCTGCCTCCGATGGGGCGGTGTCGTGGCGAGCGGGTGCGTTCGGCGCCCAGGCGGCCGATGAGAAGGAGCAGCAGGAACGCGAGGATCAGCGAAAGCAGGGACAGGATCACGGCCGTGTACGGGTCGGCCTTGCTGACCACGACGAGCGCGGTCTGCAGGTTCACCCGGCTCAGCAGCGACGCGATGGTGAATTCGCCGAGGACCACGGCGACCGCGATGAATGCGCCGGCCAGCAGGCCACGGCGCAGGTTGGGCAGAAGCACGCGGAACAGCACGCTCCCCCAGCCTGCTCCCAGGGTGCGGGCCGCCTCGCTCAGCGTGCGCACGTCAACGGCATCGAGGTTGGCCTGGATCGCCCGGTAGGCGTACGGCAGCACGATGATGCCGTATGCCAGGGACAGCGTCCAGACTCCGCTGCCGGCGAGCCGGGAGAGCACCGAGTAGACCGGCGCCAGTCCGACGACGAGGACGATCGCCGGGATGCTGATCGGCAGGATGCAGACGAATTCCAGCAGGCGTCGCAGCCGGGGAAAACGGATGTGCACCAGCAGCATCGTAGGCACGAGCAGCAGGAGCACGATCAGCACCGTTCCGACGGCCAGGCCGACCGAATTGCCGACGGCAACGAGCACCTGGCGGTACGGCCCGGTGAGACCGCCCTGGAACAGCGCGCTCCAGCGGGAGAAATCGTGGCCACCGGCCAGTCCCTTGCGGAGGGTGAACTCGACCATGGCCACGAACGGAATGACGAAGAGGAAACCGATCACACCCAGGATCAGGGCGCGCACGGCGCGCGAAGGAGCGTGCGCTACGCCCTCCCGCACGATCGGGCCGGTCACCGCTGCCACCGTGCGGCCCTCGATTGCAGGGCCGAATAGCCGGCCATGACGACCACCATCACCACGACCATCCCGAGGGCGAGCGCACCGGCCAGGTTCTCCCGGCCGAGCACCGTCTCGCTGGTCAGCGCCGACCGGATCTGCAGCGGCACGATCTGGGAGCCCTGGCTCGTGAGCGCCGCAGCGGTCGCATACGACGAGAACGCGTTCGCGAACAGCAAGAGGAGGCTGCCGAGGAAGGAGGGCGCGAGAACCGGGCCGGCGATCCTCAGCCAGTAGGAGGCGGTGCTCCCGCCCAGGGTGGCGTTGGCCTCGGCCCAGGTCGGTTTGAGGGCCTGGAGAGCGGGCATGAACGTGATGATCATCAGCGGCACCTGGAAGTAGAGGTAGGGCAGCACCAGCCCGGGCAATTCATAGAGCCAGACACCGCCCGCGAAGATGTCCAGGCCGAAGGTGTCGCGCAGGATGAGCGTGACCATGCCCTGGATGCCGATGGTGGCGACGAACGCGAAGGCCAGCATCACGCCGCCGAATTGGGCGAGGACTCCGCTGAGCGAATCGACCACCGTGCGGAGGGCCCCGTCCGGACGTGCGCCGAGCAGCCCGTAACACGCGATCGCGCCGACCAACGCGCCAAGCACCGCGGTGAGGGCGGACAACCACAGGGAATTGGCGAACGCGTTGAGCACCACGGGGTTACCGAGTGCCGCGACCGTCGCCAGGGTGAACGAGCCGGACTTGTCGAAGAATCCGGTACCGACGGCGATCAGCGTCGGCAGGGCGAGAAAGAGGAGCACGTAGACCGCGAACGGCAGCAGCCCGAAGGCTGCTGCCGTTGTGCGGGTGCTACTGGACAGCGGCGGCCCAGGTCGCGCCGAGCAGGGTAGCCGCGGCTGCGCTCTGCTCTTTGGTCGGGACCACGGTCTCCGTGGGGGCCGTCGGAAGGGCGCCCAACAGTGCCGCGTCGATGGTGCCCGCGGCCGTCATCGCTTCGGCACGCGCAGGGCGTGCACCACCGGCGAGCCAGAGGTTCTGGCCTTCGTCGCTGTAGAGGAACTCCTGCCACAGCCGGGCTGCGGCGGGGTGCGGGGCGTCCTTGCTCACGGCCTGGTTGTAGTACCCGGCGTAGCCGGTGCCCGGGAACACGACGACCTTCCAGTTGCGCTGACCGGCGAGCTTGGTGCCGTAGCCGACATTGAGGTAGTCCCAGTCGAAGACGACAGGGGTCTCGCCGGAAGCGATCGTGGCCGGGGTCGGGTCGATCTTGACGAAGTTGCCCGCGGCGTTGAGCTTGGCGAAGAAGTCGATTCCGGGCTGGAAGTTGTCGACGGTGCCACCGTTCTGCACGGTCGCCATCCCGACGGCGGCGAACGCGGCCCCGGCCTGGGTCGGGTCGCCGTTGATGGCGACCTTGCCCTTGTAGGCTGCGCCGAGCAGGTCGCTCAGCTGCGTCGGCGCCGGGACGGCGTCGGGGTCATAGCCGACGGCCAGGTATCCGCCGTAGTCGCCGGTGTAGAGCCCGGTGGCTTCCTTGAGGGCGTCGGGGATATCGGCCCAGGTGGCCACCTTGTACGGGGCGAACCGGTCGGTACTGGACAGGGCTACGGCCAGGCCCAGGTCGAAGACGTCTGGCGCGGTGTCCTGCCCCTTCAGAGTGTCCGCCGCCTGGATTTCCTCGGCGCTCGAGCCGTCCGGGGAGGCTTCGTTGATCGTGATCTCGGGGTACTTCTTCGAGAACGCGTCGAGCACGGCGCCGTAGTTCGCCCAGTCACGAGGGAGGGCGATGACGTTGAGATTGCCTTCCGCCTTGGCTGCGTTCTCGAGGGCCGGCAGGTCGCCGAATGCGCTCAGGCTGGTGGCTGTTGCGGCATCGGTGGTGGCGGTTCCGCTCGCGGCCGTGCCGGAGCATCCGGTGAGGCCGATCGCAAGCACGGCCGTGGCAGCCAGGGATGTGATCAGGGTGCGTGGGGTGATCAATTTTCCTCCGTCTGACCAGCAGCGAGAGGCCGCACACGCATCGGCGAGCGCAGTTCGTTGCCGCGGTGCTGGTCACCGAGAGACTAAAAGTCGTTCTTGACGGGACGGCGAAACGTTCCTGAACAGCTCATGAATGCTCGGCGCCACGTTTCCCTCCGCACGGAACGACTCCCGCGCTCACCGCCGCGAGCGCGCGAACACGGTACGCAGCGAGACCCGCTTGGTGTATTCGACCGAGCCGTAGCGGAACAGCTGCACCGCGAGCCGGAGCACGATTCCGCCGAGCAGGAAGAGTTCCGCGATGACGATGCCGGACTCCAGGGGGCTCAGCGAGCCCAGTCCGTTCCGGAGCATCGCCGTCACCGGCGCGGAATACGGGAAGAACGTGAAGAGCTGCACGATCAGCGCGTGCGGATCGGACACCACGAGCGACACCGCGTAGAGGGGCACGAAAACGAGCGCCATCACGATGCCGAAGACCTGGCTGGCCTCCTTGGCGGTGGGCATGATCGCCCCGGCTGCGACGAGGGTGCCCATGAACAGGGTGAACCCACCGATCAGGAGCAGGGCGCCGACGACCATCTGGCCGGGGTTGACGATGAGCTGGGAGAGGTCGACGTCGGGCAGGCTCAGCGAGGTGCGGAAGAACAGGTAGCCGACCAGCACCGGCAGGATGAACACGAGCATCTGCACGATCCCGATGATGAACAGGGAGATGATCTTGCCCATGATCAGGGTCGTCGGGTTGAGGGTGGTCAGGATCATCTCGGTGACCCGGTTCTCCTTCTCCTCGAGGGTGCTCGTGAGCATCTGGTTGCCCAGCATCACGATCACGACGTAGAAGATCAGCAGGAAGAGCAGGGGGGCGACGGCACCGAGGATTCCGCCGGAGACCGCGCCGTCCTTATAGGTGATCGCATCGACCTGGAAGGAGCCCCGCGCCAGCCCGGTCAACGTCTGGTCGCCGATCTTCGCCTGGGCGCTGGCGACCATCAACTGGGTCGCCACCGAGGAGTACTTGCCGTTGTCGAAGATGCCGACGTCGGCGCCGTAGACCGTGGTGGCCTCCTTCGTCGGTTCGGCCGGGTAGGAGAAGTAGGCCGCCGATGCGCCCGACTTCACGTCCGCGATCGCCTGGTCGGGGTCGGCGGCGAGGGTGCCCCCGAACGCGGTGGCGATGGCCGGGTCGATGTAACCGGATGCGTCGCTGTAGGTGAACCGGAGGGTCGCGTCCTTCTGCGAGTCGACCTTGCTCTCCGTGGAGGTGTTGGACAGCACGATGAGCGCGATCACGATGCCGATCACCACTGGCACGAGCAGGGTCGTGAGCCAGAACTGCTTCTTCTTGAGCGTGCGGGTCACTTCGAAGGAGACGACGGTGCCGAGATTGTGCCGAGCCATGGTCTACTCCCCCGCCGTTCCGTTACGTTCACCGGCAGTAGCGCCGGCGTTCTGGTCGCCGGGGTTCTGATCACCGGTGTTCTGGTCACCATAGACGGCGACGAAAATGTCGTCGAGGGAAGGACGACCGGCGGTGAACTCGCGAACGGTCACCCCCGCATCCATCAGTTCGCGCAGGATGACGGCCTCGTCGATCGGGCCGGTCACGGTCAGTTCGGCGTAGCTGCTCTCGCGCCGGGTGACCGTGTAGTGCGGAGAGTCGGGGATCTCGCCGGAGTAGCGGACCCGGACCACGGTTCCGCCGTACTGGTCCTGCACGTCTTCGACGGTGCCGTATGCCTCGGCCTCACCGTTCTTCAGGAGCACGATCCGGTCGCAGAGGCGCTCGACCTCTTCCATCTGGTGGGTGACCATCAGCACGGTGGCGCCGGCGCGTTTCTGGTCTTCGATGATGTCCATCAGAAGTTTGCGGTTGACCGGGTCGAAGCCCTTGGTCGGCTCGTCGAGGATGAGCAGCTCCGGGTCGTTCATGATCGTGACGCCGAGCTGCACCTTCTGCTGCTGGCCGCCCGACAGTTTGTCGAGCCGCACCTTCGCCTTATCGGCCAGCGCGACCCGTTCGAGATACTGCAGCGACCAGGAGTGCGCGTTCGATCGGCTGAGTCCCTTGAGGCGCCCGAAATAGGTCATCACGTCGATGACGGATTCCTTCTTGTACAGGCCGCGTTCCTCGGGCAGGTAGCCGAGGGTGGCGCCGTCCTCGGGGCTGAACGGCTTCCCGTTGATGTGCAGCAGACCGGCGGTGGGCTGGTAGATCCCGAGCAGCGCGCGGATGGTGGTGGTCTTGCCGGATCCGTTGGACCCGAGGAACCCGAAGGTCTCGCCCCGGTTGATGTCGAAGGACAGGTCGCGGATCACGGTGGTGCGGCCGAAGTCCATCCGGAAGTTGCTGATGTGCACGAGCGGCTCAGTTTCCGACCGCGAGTCCTTCCGCGGAACAGCCTGCTGATCGGGCTTATCAAGTGAAGAAAGAAGTGAAGACGCCATGCCGAAGATCCCCCCAGTTTCGTTACCACGACGTTACACCGGAGGGGCCTGCGCGCGTCAGTGGCCGTGCGCTCCGGCCGGTGCGTCGGCATCCGCGCCCTCGACCGCCGGCGTGCGGCGGATGAAGAACGCCGCCGGGATCGCGAACAGCGAGATCACGGCGCCGCAGAGGAAGGCCGCGTGGATCCCTGCGCTCGTTGCGGTCACTGCGGTCACACCGGTGGCCAGCTGCGACGCGGCGACGGAGGCCATCACCGTCACGAACAGGGCGGTGCCGAACGCGCCGGCGAGTTGCTGAATTGTGCCAACCATGGCGCTGCCGTGCGAGTAGAGCTCGGGGCGCACAGCCGCCAGCCCCGCGGTGAACAGCGGAGTGAAGAGCAGGGCGAGGCCGAGACTCAGGGTCACGTGCGCAGCGACGACCATCCAGGGCGCGCTGTGCTCGTTCAGCAGGGTCATCCCCCAGAACACCGCGCTCACGATCACCGAGCCAGTGACGAGGAGCCGGGTGGGGCCCGACCGGTCGTAGAGCCGTCCCACGAGCGGCGCGAGCAGGCCCATCACGAGCCCCCCGGGCAGCAGCATCAGCCCGGTGGTGAGCGTGTCGAGGCCGAGCACGGTCTGAATGTAGATCGGCAGCAGGATGATGGTGCCGAACAGGGCCATCATGCTGATCGCCATCATCACGATCGCGAACGTGAAGGTGCGCGAGCGGAAGGTGCGCAGGTCGAGCAGGGCGCGGTTGCGCTTCTGCAGGGACAGCTGACGCAGGATGAACGCCGTGAGGCCGAGCGCGCCGACCGCGAGCGGCAACCAGCCGGACACCGAACCGATGCCGCCGCCCGCAGCGCCCAGGTTGCTCAGCCCGTAGACGAGCCCACCGAAGCCGAGCGCGGAGAGGATCACCGAGAGCACGTCGATCGGGGTCTTGGTCGGCGTCGTGACGTTCTTCATCAGGATGCCGCCGACGACGAGCGCGGTCAGCGCGATGGGCAGCACGAGGATGAACATCCAGCGCCAGTCGAGCACGCTCAGGATCGCCCCGGAAATCGTCGGGCCGATCGCCGGTGCGACCGAGATCACGATGGAGATGTTGCCCATCATCCGGCCGAGGTGCGCCGCCGGAACGAGCGTCATCACGGTCGTGAGCAGCAGCGGGAACATGATCGCCGTTCCGGTCGCCTGCACCACCCGGGCGACGAGCAGCACGGTGAACCCGGGTGCGAGCGCTGCGATGAGCGTTCCGGTGCTGAACAGGGTCATCGCCGCGATGAACACCGGCCGCGTGTTGTAGCGCTGCAGCAGGAACCCCGTGATCGGGATGACCACGGCCATCGTGAGCATGAACGCGCTCGTGAGCCACTGGGCTGCGCTCGCAGAGATGCTGAGGTCTTCCATCAGTCGCGGCAGCGCCACGCCCATGATCGTCTCGTTCAGGATCACGACGAAGGTGGAGATGAGGAGCAGGGTGATGACGAGGCGGTTGCGCACGCCGAGGGCAGCCTCGGCCGCGGATGCCGCGGCATCCGCCCCCGGTGAACCGTGGTTCGTGTTCTCGTGTGTGGTGGTGGCGGTGGCGATTTCAGCCATGTGAAGGTCCCGTCGAGAAGTGCGGTCAAGATGGTGGGGCGGTGCAGCTATTCAAACTCAAACCACTGACACCGCCCGATTGTTCCGGTGAAGCGAAACTCCGTGGGACGGAATTCCGCTTCACCGGTCACCGATAGGGCGTGGTCATCCGGTAGCGCAGCAGGTCCGCATGCTGGCGCTCGAGAGCCCGCTCGCGTTCCTCGCGGACGAGGCGGACGGCCTCCCAGTCGACGGCGGCGACCGGGCGCTGCACGCGCGGCCGACGTCCCCACCGGATCAGGGCGACGCCGAGGTGCAGCGCCAGGCGATCGATGCGGCCGAGGGGACGCAGGTTGCGGTCAGCGGATGCGCGTTCGGATCCGGAGTGCGGGTCCGGTTCGGGCTGCGGGTGCAGCGGGTGGTCGTGGCGACCGGCAGTGGTCGACAGCGTTGTGGTCATGAGAGTGAGCCTCACTGTGGCGGTGCCCAGAACGGATGCGGAGGCATCCGTCGAGTGCACCGGCGGGGCCGCCGAGGCGGCGCAAAAAGGGACGTCGCCAGGAGTGCGACGTCAGGGAACGGGAGTGATCCCGGGGCGCGGAAAACGCTGGCTGCGTGCGGACATCGAGGGCGTCGCCACCGCAGAACCGGTGACGGAAACTCGCGCCGGTCAGGCGGTGAAGACGCCGACGAGGCCGACGGCGAGGCAGTTCACTGCGGAAATCTTGGACTGAATCATGGGACGGCTCCTCTCGTCGGGTGGCGTAGCTGCCACGGTACCCGTCGCCCCCACGATCGCGCAAGGGAATCGAGCAAGGTGCCCTGAAACAGCGGCTCCGACCTCGGCGGATTCGCCCGTTGGCCCCTCCCTCACAGGGGCACCGCCTCGGCGACGGCACGATCACGGATGCTGCCCTCGGCCCGGTCGCTCATGACGTCCACCCGCACGCCGAGAAGGTGTTCAAGATCGAGGACCAGGCCCGCCGCATCGAGG
>NZ_JASJVF010000086.1:0-12778 GCF_035019805.1 Cryobacterium sp. 10I1 | reverse complement strand
TTTCGGCACCTGGGCGGGTGGGGCGACCCGAACGGCACGAACTCCGTCGAATTGGTTCGGAGCGCTATTCGAGGTGGTGGTTGCCGCGAACCCAGCGCAAGGCGCCGATGATGCCGACCGTGACGCCGATCCCACCGACGATCATGCCGAGGAAGAGCCAGACGAACAGTGGTTCGAGGCCGGCGATAGTGTGGTCGGCGTTGACGATCGTGCCGCCGAGGAAGCCGCCGATGGGACCGAACAGCCCGACGAGCACCCCGATCAGCATCAGGCGGATGCTGACACCCCGGTCGTGAGCCGAACCGATCGTCGGCACATGCGTGCCCCGCTCCGCGTGCACTGTGTCAGCCATGGTCGGTCACATCCGTTTTCTCTCCGTGAGTCTGGCCGGGACGGCCGGGCTCGGTTGGGTCGAGCCACTGCGGTACTTTCTTCAGGAACGGCCCGATGATGTCCATCGGCAGCGGGAAGACCACGGTCGAGTTGTGGTCCGCGCCGAGCTCGAGCAGGGTCTGCAGGTAGCGCAGCTGGAGCGACGCCGGATTGCGGCTGAGGATCTCCGCGGCCTGGCCGAGCTCTTCCGAGGCCTGCAGTTCGCCGTGGGCGTTGATGATCTTCGCCCGCCTCTCCCGCTCGGCTTCGGCCTCGCGCGCCATGGCGCGCTGCATGGCCTGGGGAATCTCGACGTCCTTGATCTCGACGACCTTGACCTGGACTCCCCACGGCTCTGTCTGCGCATTGATACTCCTGGCCAGATCCTCGTTCAGGTCGGCCCGATGCGCGAGCAGGGTGTCGAGGTCCGCTCGCCCGACGACGGAGCGCAGGGTCGTCTGGGCCATCTGTGAGGTCGCCACCGCGTGGTTCTCAACCGCCATCACGGACCGCAGCGGGTCGGTGACCTGGAAGAGCACGACGGCATTGACCCGCGCGGGCACGTTGTCCTTGGTGATGACGTCCTGCGGCGGAATCGTGAGGGTGACGATACGCAGGTCCACCCTGACCATCGTGTCGATGCCCGGAAAGACCATCTGCACTCCGGGTTCGCGGAGCTGCCGAAGGCGGCCGAACCGGAAGGCGACCCCCCGCTCGTACTCCTGCAGGACCGTGAAGGCGACGGTCAACCAGACCACGACGATCAGGAGGATGACGCCGGCCGTCACGAGTATTCCGGTCATCGGGCTTCCTTTCCGGGGACCGTGCGCGGTCCCGTCTTGCGGATGCTGCCGTAGCCGCTCCGCCTGGCGAGTTCGTTCGCCGAGATGGCGGCCCGCTGGTCCTCGTTGTCTTCGAGTCCGAGCGCCGTGAGGTGATCGGGGAAGCGCGCGGGAGCGCGTCGGAGATGGGACCAGAGCGGCCAGCTGCCCGCTGCGATGATCGCGGACACGACTCCCAGGATGAGCAGTTCGAGGCCGGTGCGGCCCTGGAACATGACGGCGATCGGCCAGATGACCCCGAGGACCACGACGGCACAGGCGATCCCCCTGTGGAATCGCTCGGCTTCGGAGCTCGGCCAGGAATCGATGTTCCGCACGACCTCCCGGCCCGCGTGGGACGGAGTGCAGTCGTCCTTGACCGGGCACGGATTGCAGACGGTCGGGGAAGCGCGGTACCGGGTCACCCGATTCTCCGGGTCGAAGGAGATCGGCCAGAGCCACTGGTCTTCGGAACAGGTCCAGGCGTCGTGTCCCTCGTGGTACTCGAATCCCCCGGACCGCGCGCTCGTCGTCGCCGCCGCCGTGCGCCGGGCCAGGATGTCCAGGACATGCGCCACGAGCAGCAGGAAGCCGCCGTAGCCGAGGGCGAACCAGACGTCAGGATTGACCGTCTCCATCACGCGCCCCTGTCCGGCCGGTTCTCACCGTCCTGATCGGCGACGCGCCTGCGGTAGCCCGACCCGTACCCGGACTCCGGTGTCGCGCCATCGACACCCGCATCGGAAGTGCCGCCGACCGCCCCGGCGGGCTGCGCCTCCACGAAGAGGGCCTCCATCGGGACATCCTGGGTGGTTCCCTTGATGCGGTACCGCACGCCCAGCCAGGCGATCCAGACGAACGGAACGACTCCCCCGAAGATGAAGACGAGGTCGCCGGGCATCCGCAGCCATTCCAGGACCGTGTTGCCGGTTCCGGTGATGAAGTTCATGCTGCGGGCCTCGAAGTAGCCATCGCTGACGGAGTGCCACAACTGCAGCACACCGAGCGGCAGGAGCGTCGCGAAGGTCATCCAGGCCAGGCCGATGTTGAGCGACCAGAACGAGATCTTGGCGAGCCGGTCCGGCCAGCGTTTGGCCGGAATCAGGTAGCGCAGGGCGAAGAGGGATAGTCCCACGCCCATCATCCCGTAGACGCCCATCATCGACGCGTGGGCATGGTTGGCGGTCAGGGCGGTGCCGATCTCGTAGTACGAGACGATCGGGAGGTTGATCAGGAATCCGAAGACGCCGGCGCCGAGGAAGTTCCAGAAGCCGACGGCCACGAGGAACATCACCGACCAGCGGTGTGGGAACGGGGCGGCGCTTCGGGATTGCTGGCGGGCCCCGAGTTGCAGGAAGCTCCACGCTTCCACAGTGAGGAACGTCAGCGGGATCACCTCGAGTGCGGAGAAGAACGCACCCAGCGCCATGTGCTCGACGGGGGTTCCCGAGAAGTACAGGTGGTGCATGGTTCCGAGGATTCCGCCCGCGGAGTACAGGATCACGTCGAGCAGGATGATCTGCATCGCGATCCGGCGGTGCACGACGCCGAGCATCACGAAGATGTAGGCGACCATGACGGTCGTGAAAAGTTCGAGGAAGTCCTCGACCCAGAGATGCACAACCCAGAAGCGCCAGAATTCGGCGACGCTCAGTGTCACTTCGCTGCCGGCGAGCATGCCGACGGCGTAGAAGGCGGGGATGGAGAGACCCGAATAGAAGAACAGCCACGGCAGGTTGAACCGGTGTTCAGACTTCAGCCGGGCCCGGATACCGCGGTAGATGATCGCGATCCAGATGAACATCCCGACGGTCAGCAAGCCCTGCCAGAACTTCGGCAGGTCGATGTACTCCCACTGCATCCCCCAGAACGGCGAGTCCTTGGCGGCGGTGACGCCGAAGATGCTGAGGGCTTCTCCCGCTAGGGAACCGGCGACGACCAAGGCGAGGGCTCCCAGGAGGATGTATGCGAGCCAGTGCTGCCGCTTCGGTTCGTGACCCGAGATATACGGCGCGAGGAAGATCCCTGCCGCGAGGAACGAGGCTGCTGTCCAGAGCAGGGAGAGTTGCACGTGCCAGGTCCTGGCGAGGTTGATCGGCAACAGCTGGGCGAGGTCGATCCCGAAGAAGCTCGTCAGATCGACCCGGTAGTGTTCGACGGCCGCGCCGAGGAACGCCTGCGCGAGGAACATCAACGCGACGACGAAGAAGAACCAGGCGGTCGCAGACTGGGCGGGGGTGACGGCGACGTCGCCGGGCTGCCTGAAGGACAGCGGCGGGGTCTCTTCTCCGTGCTGCCAGCCCATTCGCTTGCTCCAGCGCCCGTAGAGGGCGAACAGCGCGCCGAGGGCGACCATCAGCGAAATGAGCGACAGACCGCTCCACACGATGATGTCCGCGGTGGGCCCGTTGTCGACGAGCTTCTCCGCCGGCCAGTTGTTGGTGTACGAGTAGTTGTGCCCCGGCCGTTCGGCCGCGGAGCCCCACGCGGTCCAGGCGAAGAACGCCGTGAGCTCGTGGATCTCGGCCGGATCGGTGATCACGCTCGGGATCAGCCCGTTCTGGGTCGTCGGAGTGCCGAAGAAGTCCGCATAGTGTTTCTGGACAGACTCGAACGCACTGATCTGCAGGTCCGTGAACACGAGATTTCCCGTTGCCGGGTCGTACCGGTTGGTCCGCACCATCGTGACGAGTGCTCCGTGCGGGTCCTGCACGCCCGAGGCGGTGAGGGCGTCGAGGACGAAGGTCGAGGACCGGCGGAGATAGTCGGCAGTGTAGTCGGGACCGAGATAGCCGCCGTGTCCGACGATCGAGCCGTATTCCTGAAGGCCGCGTTGCACGAAGGTCTGCTGGCCGGCAGTGATCTCGGCGCCCGTGAAGACGACCGTTCCCCGTTCGTCCACGACCTGTTTGGGCTGGGGCATCGAATCGGTGTACGTCATCACGGCGAGGAATCCCATCACCGCGAAGCCGAAGATCATCACGAGGGCGACGCCCTGCAGCCAACCCTTGGACACCATCAACTCGGAACGAATTCTTCCGACCCCGGATTTCAGTTGGACCATGTCGGACCCTCTCGCTGTTGCCTTGTTCAAGGTCGTGCGGCATGCCCGCGCTCGCGACAGCCGAAGTTCCTCCCCCGAATGGGTCACGCGAGGTGGGGAAAAACTACCACGTCTTAAAACTTATTAACTTCATTTTAATGCGCACAATTCTCGTCGAAGGGAAGTGATCGGAACATAAACACCAGATCAAACGGTGAGGCCCCGGAATAGGACCGCGGCGAAACATCGCCGAAACAAATTCACCGGTGAGGTGCGACACGCCGCATGGGGCGCCTTCCCGGCGTTTTCAGACCGGATTCACGGTGTGGCGGCTAAGACCCCACGGGCACCCTTCTCCGCATCCGACATGACGTGGCTGACGAACGGATAGCGCCCGGCCTCGGGGAAGGTGAGCTCGACGAAGCCGCCCTGCGCCGCGGCGAGGTCGAGCACCTGCGCCAGGTCGGCAGGCTGCGAATATGACGGAATCTCCTCAACACGTACCTGATCAGAGCTAGTTTCCACAGACCTGAGCCATGCTCAAAAAATGTCGGTGGTCGGTCGTAACGTGGGGGCATGACCAACTGTCCCGAGTCACCCGCTTCACCCGATCAGCCGCACGGCGACCGGGGGCAGGGTGACCCGGTGCACGGTGACCCGGTGCAGGGCGGCGTGCTCGACGGGTTGCGGTCGATGGCGGATGTCGTCACCGGCCTGGGCGGTTCGTCTGCAGCTGTCGACACGCTCAGCGATGAAGCGGTGCTCGAGGGGCACATGTTGATCGCGGGAGCCCGGCGGGCCTTGGACACCCAGGCGGCGTGGTTCGCCGCAACCCTGGCCCGGCGGTCCCGGCCCGAACTCGGCGGGAAGGGCCTCGCGGCCCGGCAAGGCTTCCGGACTCCGGAAGACCTGCTGCAGAGCATCTCCGGATCGAGCAGAGGGGACGCTGCCAAGCTCTTCGCGGTCGGCCGGTTGCTCTCTGAGACCGACGCCGCCGAGAAAGCCGCCCGCGAAGCCGCCGACGCGAAGAAGCTGCTCGACGAGATCCCGCCCCTCGACGGCGCCGCCCCGGACCTACCGCCGCTCGAACTGCCGGTTCCGCCGGCCGCCGTGCCGCCCTGGCACGCACCAATCGGCCGGGCCCTGCGCGAGGGCTGGCTGAGCGTGGAGAAGGCAGACTCGCTCCGCAAAGGGCTCGGCGACCTGGACCGGGCGATCACCCCGGAGAAACTCGCCACCGCCCTCGCCCGGCTCCTCACCGAAGCGCGGACCCTGAACGCTGACCAGCTGTTCAAGCGCGCCCGAAGGGTACGGGACGTGCTCGATGAAGCCGGCATCGCCGCCCGCGAGAAAGCCGCCTACGACGACCGGTCCCTACGGTTCTGGCGACTCCACACGGGACAGGTGCGCATGGTCGGGTTGTTCGCCCCGGAAGACGGCGAATACCTGATGAGCACCTACGACGCCATCACCAGCCCCCGCCGGGGCGGGGTCCGCTTCGTGGACAAGGAGCAGGCCGCGTGGGCGAAGCAGGTGCAGGACGACCCGCGCACCACCGAGCAGCTCACCGCGGACGCGTTCCTGGCCCTGATGAGACTCGGCGTGAAGGCCGACCCCAAGCGCATCGCCGGAAGCCGCAGCCCCGCCGTCCGCATGATCACCATCCGCCCCAGGAGCACCACACCCGCCGGTTTCGCGCCCACGGGAACCACACCCACCGATGCCGCGCCAACCGAGGCCCCGTCACCCACAGCCGACGCTGCGGCGAACCCCGAAACCGCGTCACCCGCGCTCCAGCCCGGCGTCATCGAGGGGACTGCGGTGACGGTCTCGGCCGAGACGGTGGAACGGAACCGGTGCGACAGCGGACTCCTCGACGTCACCTTCGACGACCACGGCCACGGCGTCGACCTCGGCCGCGAACAGCGCACGTTCAGCCCCGCCCAACGCGCGGCCCTCGCCCTCCGCGACGGCGGCTGCATGTGGCCCGGCTGCGACCGCCCACCCTCCTGGACCGAAACCCACCACATCCAACACTGGAAAGAGGACACCGGCCAGACCAACCTCGACCAGGGCATCCTGCTCTGCCGCGGCGACCACCTCAGGCTCCACAACGAACACTGGCGCATCACCCGCGACGACACCGGCCAGTACTGGCTCACCCCACCACCCGGACTCGACCCCGAACAGAAACCCGTCCCCCTCACCAGCAAGAACACGATCCTCCGCGACGATGACCGGGTCTGATCCCAATGAGGCTCGCGTGAGGTCGCGATGCTCACACCAGGAATGGTGCAGCGCGGGTGCTTCATGACGGAGAACAGGCCGGCCTGCGAACGCACACGGAGAAGAGGCCGGCCTGCGAACGCACACGGGGAACAGGCCGGCCCGCGACTCACCTGGTCATTCGTTGACGAGGACCGGGACCCCGATCGACACGGCCACGGCCCGGCCGGACACATCCCCGGGTACCGCGATTGTGAACTCCTGACGTTCTATCGGCGGCTCGGTGTGGGTGGTGTCCTCGCTCAGGTGGTGGACGAAACGACCATTGCCGACCAGGACACCATCGGCGTCATAGAACCCGGCCAGCACCTCGAGGTCGAGCACGTCGCTCACGTCGCTCGTCACACGTACGGCACCCGAGACCGCACCCCCGTCGAAGGTGAGGTCCTCGAGCACGAACCGGTCGTCGAAGGGACCGGCCGCCGCAACGATCGTCCCCGGGCTCGGGTGCACCAGATTCAGGCTCTCAAGCTCAGGGTTCCCGGTCGACGGTGTCAGTCCTGCAAAGGTCGCCTGAGGAGTGAACTGCGTCGCGGCGGCCGTTTGCGCGTCACTGTGGGCGCCGGTCGCCGCCGCATACACGGCAACGCCGACGACCGCACAGATGGCGACGACACTCAGCGCCGCGGCGATTCCGGATCTGGTCTTCACGCGAGGTCCGACTACACCACTCGGAGCGCGCGCCCGACTATCCCGAAGAGCGCCGTGTTATCGATCGTGCCCTGGAGCTGATCCGACCCGGGCCCCGTGGCGAACACCGGGACATCCGCCCCGGTGTGATTGCCGGAGAGATAGGTCAACCAGAGTCCGGCGTCCGGGGAGCCGTCGACAACACCCGCCGCATCCGTCGGGGTCCGGAAGGTCGCCGGCCCGAAGTTCTTCGGGTCTGCGGCGCCGGCACCGTTCACGATGCCCGTTGAGCGGGCGGCATCCTTGGAATTGGACGGCCGGGTCGGGGTGGAGTTGTTCGCGGAGTTCCCGCTGTCGACGTTGGCCGGCGGAGTCCCGGCCTCGGCGTTCGTGAAGGTGCCCTTCTCGATGATGTTGAATCCGGCGCACTCGTGGTCCGCGGTCACGATGACGAGGGTGTGTCCGTCTCGCTTGGCAAAGTCCTTGACGATGGCGACCGCGTCATCAAATGCCTTCATCTCGCCGAGGGTCTGCGCGGCGTCGTTGGCGTGTGAGCGCTTGTCGATCAGGGCGCCTTCAATCTGAAGGTAGAACCCCTGGCCTCCCTTTCCGCTCCGGTCGTTCTTGTCCGCGTTGTTCTTGCCCTTCTGCAGCAAGTCAATGGCCTTGCTCGTCATCTCCGACAGGGTCGGTTCCTGCGCCTGGACCGAAGACGGGTTGTCCTGCTTGGTCTTCTCAACGGTCAGGTTGCCCTTGTTGAAGAGTCCGAAGACCTTGGCACCGGAGGCGGCGGCCAGGTCGGCTTTCGTGGCGATCGACTGGCCGGTGATGGAGCCGAGGACCGAGTAGCCCTGCCCCTTGAGCGCCGTCTCGTCAGCGGCATCGAAACGGCTGAGCCCGCCACCCAGGATGACGTCGGCCGTGCCGTTGCGGGCGATCTGGTCGGCGATGGGGGTGACCCGTACGTCGCTCGTCGGGAGGGCTGCCCCCGTGATGGACAGGTCCTGGCAGGCCGCATCGGAGTACACCGGACCCTGGCATCCCCTGGCGAGGGCGTGGCTCATCTGGCCGGCGGGAGTGGCATCCGTGATCTCAGCGGTCGAGACGTTTCCGGTGCGGTAGCCGGCCTTCTTGGCCAGTTCCATCATCGTGGGAACGACCGTACCCTTGGCATCGACGCCGAGGGCCGCGTTGTAAGTCTTGACACCGGACGACCATGCCGTCGCCGCAGAGGCCGAATCGGTCACCGGATTGGGCTTGAAGTCGGTGGCACCCGGCTGGCCGGAGAGCTTCTCGACGGCGTACGTACTGACAAAGCCCTGGGCAGGCAGCGTTTCCATGGCGAGCTTGCCTGCGGCGCCGTAGTAGCGTTCGCGGGCGGCGGTGACGTGGGTGCGCCCCATGCCATCGCCCAGGAGGTAGATGACGTTGGTGGCGCGGGCCCTGTCGTTTCCGTCATCGGCTGAGGCCGCTAGAGCGGCACCGCCGAATCCAGTGAGGATGACGCTCGCGACCAGTGCCGTCACAAGGGTGGTCGAGGTGAAAACGGAGGTCTGTCTCTTCATGAGGATTCTCCCAAAACTGTGCGATGGAGCACTCGGAGCGGCAGCTCATGTTGCCACTGCTCACACGGTATGGCGTGCCGGTAACAGTGACGGGTACCCCCGGTGAACAGACTCTGACCGTTGCCCGGTCGACGGTTGATGCTGCCCGGCGAGCAGGGTCACCTCGCGTCGAGCGTGGCCGCGAGGTGGGGAGTGAGCACCGCCGTCACCTCGGCGATGACTGCCTCCAGCCTGGCCAGGTGATCCTCCGTGACCGGTCCACCATGGTTGGCGGATTCTTCGATCTCCCCGCATACGGCGGCGAGCCCGCTTGCCCCGATCGTGGCGCTGCTCCCGCGCAACCGGTGGGCGATGAACGCGGCCTGCACCAGGTTGCCGCGGTCGAGCTCCGCCCGAAGGGCCGCCAGGTGGCCGCCGCTTTCGTCGAGGACGTGTTGCAGCAGAACTGCCTTGGTCTCGGCGCCCATCTCGTCGAGGTAGCCGAACAACTCGGGATCGAGCACCGGTGCTTTCTCGGCCACCGGCGTCGTGGAGAGGCCTGCCGCGAGGTCCGACTCCGGACTCGGCACCGGAGTCGGCACTGGCACTGGCACTGGCACCGGCACCGGCACCGGCACCGGCACCCTACTGGTGAGGGCAAGGGCCTCCGCGAGTTCCTCGACCCGGATCGGTTTGCTGAGGTACTGGTCCATGCCCGCGTCGGCACAGGCCCGGCGCGCTTCCGCCGTGACACTCGCCGTCAGCGCGATGATCATGGGCTGGCGGATACTGTCGCCCAGTACCCGGATCAACCGCGTGGCCTCGAGCCCGTCCACGATCGGCATGTGCACGTCCATCAGGACGACGTCGAAGTCGCCGAGTTGGACCGCCTGAACGGCTTCCAGACCGTTACTGACGGTGTCGACGCGGTGACCGCCCTTGGCGAGCATCAATTGCGCGACCTTCTGGTTGACGAGGTTGTCCTCCGCGAGGAGGATTCGCAATCCGGAAGCTGCGTCAGCACGCGCGGGCACCTCGGAGCCCGCGGCGACCTGGCCGGAAAGCACTTCGATGACGACGCGTTGCAGTTGGGCGCTGCGCACCGGCTTCGTCAGGACCGCCGCGAACGGCGCCTTGCGCGCTTTGCTCAGTGTCGCGCTCATGCTCGTGAGCAGGATCATCGGGGTGTCCTGCCATCCCGGCAGGTCCTGCAGCACCCGGGCGACTGCAGCGCCGTCCATCCCCGGCAGTTGCATGTCGAGGATCGCGATATCGGGAACCGGGCTGTTCCTGGCGTCCGCGATCATCTCATCGGACGTCGCGGTCACGGTACATTTCATCCCCCACCGGGAGAGCTGACCGGACAGGATCCGACGGTTGGCCTCGTTGTCGTCCACCATCAGCGCGCGGAGTCCCGCAAGTGAGATCGTTTCGGTCACGCGGCGCTCCGGCGACGGGCTTTCCCGCCAGGCGATGGTGAATGCGAAGGTGGAGCCGACCCCGACGGTACTCGTCACCTCGATCCGGCCCCCCATGATCTCGACCAGGGCCTGACTGATCGCCAACCCCAGACCCGAACCGCCATACACCCGCGTCGTGGACGCATCCACCTGACTGAACGACTGGAACAACCGCGGCATCCGATCCTCAGGAATCCCGATCCCGGTATCCGACACCAGGAACCGCAGCGCCACCACCCCGGACTCCCCCGGAACGACCAGCCCGGCCGGCTCGATCCGCACCATGATCGTGCCCGACTCCGTGAACTTCACCGCATTACCCACCAGGTTCACCAGAACCTGCCGCAACCGCGTCACGTCCCCGCTCACCCACGACGGACACCCATCCGCGAAATCACACAACAACGTCAAACCCTTTTTATCGGCCGCGACCGCCAACAAACCGACCGAATCCTCCACCGCCGAAATCAGATCGAACGGACGATCCTCCAACTCCAGGCCACCCGACTCGATCTTCGAAAAATCCAGGATGTCATTGATCAGATCCAGCAACAGGTCCCCGCTGCGCCGCACCGTCTCCACATAATCGCGCTGCACCGCGTCCAACCGGGTATCCAGCAACAACCCCGTCATCCCGATCACCGCATTCATCGGCGTCCGAATCTCATGACTCATCGTCGCCAGAAACGCCGACTTCGCCGTCGTCGCCGCCAACGCCGCATCCCGCGCCAACCCCAGACTCACATTCAACTCCACCTGCCGCACCCGCAACCGATCAGCATCCCGCACCGCGAACAACAGGCGCAGGGCACCAGCCATCACGGTCACGACGGCGGTGACGATCGAGAAGTACGACAGGGAGGTGAATTGATTCACCAGGGCAACCGCAAGGGCGCCGAGAGTGAATATCGAGGGAATCGCCAGTACGAACGCCGAATCCGACCCGACCGGCCTCGGGGTGCTCCGGGACCGCCAGGCCGCGGCCACGAGGAGCAGGGCGGCGAGCGGCCAGAGCGCGTTGACCGGCGCTCCCGGCAGATCGAGCCCGGGAAGGCCGGTCGCCTGGATGAGGTTGCCCAGGGCCATCAACGAGAATGAAGCTGTGCACAGCGCCCAGATCTGACTCGGACGCCGGCCGAGGGCGGCGGCCGTGCCGACAAGGATGGCGACGAGCACGAGCGGGGCGACCGCGTAGACGAGGGAGATCAGGCTGTCGACGGTGATCTCGTCGGCGGCGCGATAGAAGAGCGCAGACGCGATCGACAGCAGACCCAGGCTTGCAATCACACCGTCGAGCCACACGGAGGCCGTTGACGGCGGCAGCCGCTTCCGCACCAGCAGGACCAGCCCGGCGAAGGCGAGCCCGAAGAAGGCTGCGTCGAGTGCGAAGGCGAACGCATCCAGCACGCCGGCGGCGTCATGGTCCGTTGCGGCCGCCGCCGTGCCGGCCGCGTCCGACAGCGCGACGGCGTACAGTGCGCCGGCAAGCGCTCCCCAGGCGGGGCGCTCGATCGGGCGCAGGACCACTCGAGCTCCGACCAGGGTCGCGGCTCCGAGTTCGAGCGCGATGTAGAACCAGCCGTCGAGCCACCCGGGGCGGCCGGGGCCGGTCACGAGGAACGTCGACGCGGCGTATGCGACGGTCCCGATGAGAATCGCCATGAACGAGACCCGGATCGATCCCGGCGCGTCGGGCAGGAGAGAAGCGACGCTGGCGGACCCGCGCTGTGCCACCTGAATCGACCTCTCGTCCGGGTCGTCGCCCCGGCGGCCGCCCGTGCATGCACTGGCCATCCTCAGCGCAGGTCCGGAGCAGGTGACGACGGACGTCAACTGCTACTTACAGTGCAGCATTGCATGCAATTTATCAACTGCGAGCGGCTCGACCCCGGGACTCCCCGCGTGAAGCGATCAGCCGTGCAGGTCCCGCACGACGGCGTCGAGGGCGTTCACCGTGAGTGAGACGGACTCGACGTCGATCCGCTCGTCGTTGCCGTGGAAGAGCTGGCGGAACATTCCGTAGTCCCAGCGCCGGCTGAGCAGGGCGAAACCGTACGCGGGGATGCCGCGGCGGCGGTAGAACCGGGCGTCTGAGCCGCCGACGCTCAGCATCGGCAGCAGGTCGGCGTTCGGGTATGCCCGGCGAGCGGCCGCACCGAGGGCGTCGTAGAGCGGTGTGTCGATCGGAGAGCGGGTCGCGGCTTCGAACCCCTCGCCCTCGATCGTCACGTCGGCCATGAGCTCGCCGAGCGCCTCGCGGAGGTAGGCGTCGACATCCGCCGCCGCGATGCCGGGCAGCACCCGGATGTCGAGGGTCACCGTCGCGAGGGCGGGAATGACATTGTCCTTGTCACCGGCCCGCACGACGTTCGGCGAAACGGTCGTGTGGGTCGAGGCGTGCGCGAAGCCGGCGAGGGTGCCGAGTTCGTGCAGGGCGTCGATGATGCGCACGGGGTCGAGGAGCCGGGCGGCGAGCGCCGGGTCGAGGTCGAGCGCAGCGACGTAGCGGCGCCAGTCCGGGGTGATCTGCACGGGCGCGTGGTACCGGGAGAGCCGGTACACCGCATCCGCTGCGATGATGGCGGCGTTGCGGGCACCCCAGGGCGCCGAACCGTGCCCGGG
>NZ_JASJVF010000085.1:0-12782 GCF_035019805.1 Cryobacterium sp. 10I1 | reverse complement strand
CAATAATTTGATAACACACCAGTTTGAATAAGCTGCAAGCGTCCACTATGTGGTTCTCGACGTACGGTCGAGAACAACCCCGGTATAACACCCGGGGTCTATAACTGAAAAATATAGAATCGATCCATCGAAAGATGTTTCGGCGGCTATAGCGAGAGGGAAACGCCCGGTCACATTCCGAACCCGGAAGCTAAGACTCTCAGCGCCGATGGTACTGCAGGGGGGACCCTGTGGGAGAGTAGGACACCGCCGGACTTAACTTAGCAACACCAGAAAAGCCACCCCACGGGGTGGCTTTTCTGCTTTAACCCACATGCATCAGCCAGCCTCGCAGCCCTGCACTGGCCCCGCGCGACACCAGCGCCGCTACGCCCCAGGACACGCCGGGCGCGTAACGGCGCAACCGGCGCGCCACCCGCGGAGGTCAACGGGGGCGGTCAGCGGGAGCGGTCAGCGGGAGCTCAGGGGTCAGCGGGCGGGGACGGCGTCGAGGGCGTCCAGGTCGTTGTCGAGGTCGTCTGTTGCCGTCAGGACCTCGCCGTTGAGTACCTGGAGCGACCAGTCGGTGTCGTCCAGGCTGGCGACGTTCAGGGCCGCGTTGGTGATGGTGCCGACGAACTCGCCGAGGGCCTTCATCAGGGTCAGGCGGATCAGCGTGCCGTGGGAGACGACGATGATCCGGGCCCCGGGGTGCGCCACGGCGAGCTCACGCAAGGCCTCGAGGCCGCGCGCGGCGACATCCGCTTCGGACTCCGCGCCGATGAAGCCGCCGTTGCCGGTCGGACCGCCATCGATGCGCAGGGCGTCGAGCTCAGGGCCGGCGCTCAGGCCCTCTGCGGGACCGTAGTTGCGTTCCACGATCTCCGGGATGCGGCGGGTCACCGTGAGGCCGAGGCCGTCCGCAATGAGGTCGGCGGTTTCCGCGGCCCGGGACAGGGTCGAGGAAACAATGAAGTCCCAGTCGTAGTCCGCCAGGTGGCCGACCGCCTCGGCGGCCTGCGCGCGCCCGGTGTCGTTCAGCGGGATGTCCGACAGACCCTGGATCCGCATGGCGGCATTCCAGTCGGTCTGGCCGTGGCGGATAAGGGCGAAGGTCGTTGGTGAAGTCACTACTCCATTGTCCCCCGGCCGGGGACCCAACCGGGAATCGCCAAGGCGGCCCGGACCCTGCCCGAACGCCTGCGACGCACGGCAAGGCTACGCCCGGCTCTGGGCGGGTGGAGACTGCGCGGGTTGACGCCGGGTCAGGCGGCGACGCTACGCGAGTTGCTCGCGGCCAGGCGGCGGGAGAGCAGTGCGGGCGAGGTGACGGGAGCCACGACCATGCGCCACAGCGTGACGAGAGACCAGCCGAACATCACGATCAGGAGGCCGTTGCGCGCCGTCAGCAGCACGAGCGCCGACAGGTCGCCGTTGACGAGGGGCATGTAGAACACCGGGAAGATCAGCGTGGTCAGAACGCCGATGGCGACCATCATGTACGCCGGCGCGCGCCAGGCGTGCCAGCTGTGGCTGACTCCGACGATGACGACGGGCGCGAGCCACAGCATGTACTGAGGGGACCCGACCTTGTTGAAGATGATGAAGGCGCCGACGAGCGCGAGCGACCCGACGAGCAGGAGCTGCGAGACGTCGTGGTGACGGCGCAACGCGACCAGCATGAGCGTGACGATCGCCCCCATGGCGATGAACATCAGCGGATTCATCAGGGAGGCGACGAGCGTTGTGCCGGGTCCGCTGACCTCGCGGGTGGCGATCGCGTAGTTCTGGTAGATGAACGTGTTCGGGTGGCCGAGGGCGGCGAGCCAGACCCAGGGGGTCGTGATCGGCGCTTCGAGCTGCATAGCCCGGTCGGACTGCATCGTGACGAAGCCGGTGATGTACTTGAGTCCGCCGAGAGCGAAGACAGTGCCGACGACGCCGGCCGTGACCGCGATGCCCGTGAGGATCACCGTGATGCGACGCCGGGACGCGACAACGACGGCGACAACGACGGCCGCCGGCCAGACCTTCACCCAGGTGGCGATGGTGAGCAGTGCTGTGGCCACGATCGGGCGACGGGCGAGCAGGACGAGACCCATGATCACGAGCGGGGCGGTGAGGCCCTCGAGCCGGAGCAGGCCGACGGGGCTCAGGACGAAGCTGATCACGAGGAAGAACCAGGCGGAACGGTAGCCGCTGATCTTGCGGCCGGCATCCGTGAGCACCATGACGGCCAGGGCGTTCAGCGCGGCCGTCATCAGGAACCACATCAGCTGGTACAACAGCGGACCGCCGAGGCCGGCGAACACGATCGGGAACAGGGCGCCGATCGGGTAGACCCACTCGACGTTGATGCCCATCCAGACGTGGTGCACGAGGCCCTGCTGGGCCCACGTGCGGTAGAGGGGCAGGTCGCCGAGGACATTGCCGGTCAGGATCGCGGGGAGGAGGGCCAGGAGGAACACGACGTGGATGGCGATGAAGCCGATCACGAGGGTGCGGGGGGTTTCCAGCCACAGGCGGCGGGCGGGCGTGAGAACGCGTCGGACCCGGTGGTCGACCTGGTCAAGAATGTAGGACATTTCACTCACCTCTGCAGACGGCCAAAAGCCCGGGAGGGCAGACTTCATCCAAATTATAGGTTTGTGCGCTGGGTTGCAAGACAGTTCTGCCCGGTTACCGGCCCTTCCTGCTGAGAGAGCTCACAGCCTGATGGCGGTCAGGCGAGCAGTTCGCGGATGTCCGCGGCCGTGAGCGCGGTTCCCCTGGCGCCGTCGGCGGAGAGCACGCTGTCGAAGAGGCGTGCCTTGGTGGCCTTGAGCGCCATGACCTTCTCCTCGATCGTGTTCTTCGCGACGAGCCGGTAGACGAACACATTCTTGGTCTGGCCGATCCGGTGCATCCGGTCGACGGCCTGCGCCTCGGTCGCGGGGTTCCACCAGGGGTCGAGCAGGATGGCGTAGTCGGCCTCGGTCAGGTTGAGCCCGAAGCCTCCGGCCTTGAGGCTGATCAGGAACACCGAATTGGTACCGGTCTTGAACTCGTCGATCACCGCAGCCCGGTTGCGGGTCTTGCCGTCGAGGTAGGAGTATCTGATACCGGCGGCTTCGAGCCGGTTGCGGGCCCGGCCGAGGTACTGGGTGAACTGGCTGAAAATGAGGGTGCGGTGCCCGCCGGCGACGATGTCTTCGAGCAGTTCGAGGAGCGCGTCGAGCTTGGTGGAGGGGATCCCGTCGTACTTGGCGTCGTAGAGGCCCGCGTCGAGGCTGAGCTGGCGGAGCATCGTGAGGGATCGGAAGATCTCGAAACGGTTCGCGTTCAGGTTCTCGATCAGGCCGAGCACCTTCTGCCGTTCCCGGGCCAGGTGGGTGTCGTAGACGGCCCGGTGCCGGGGGTTCAGGGTGAGCTCGAGCACCTGCTCCTGCTTGCTCGGCAGGTCACCGGCGACCTCCTCCTTGGTGCGGCGCAGCATGAACGGGCGGATGCGGCGGCGCAGCTGGGCGAGCCGTTCGTCGTTCGCATCCCGTTCGATGGGCTTCTGGTAGTAGTCCGCGAAGCGGGTGGGGCTCGGGAACAGGCCGGGCGCAGTGATCGACAGCAGCGACCAGAACTCCATCAGATTGTTCTCGAGCGGGGTGCCGGTGATCGCGAGCTTGAACGGTGTGTCGAGGCGCCGGGCGCATTGGTAGGCCCTGGATGCGCGGTTCTTCACGAACTGGGCCTCGTCGAGCAGGAGACCGGCCCACGGCACCGCGTTGTACTCGTCGAAGTCGAGGCGGAACAGCGTGTACGAGGTGATCACGACATCCGCTTCGGCATGGAGGGCTGCGATGCCCGTCGCCCGTTTGCGCGAGGTCTCCGTGACGGATGCGACGCGCAGGCCCGGCGCGAATCTCGCGCACTCCGCAGCCCAGTTCGAGACGACGCTCGTGGGAGCGACGACGAGGAACGGGTGCGCGGGTGCGTCGCTGTCGCGTGCGGCCACCGCGCGGCTGATCAGGGCGATCGCCTGCAGGGTCTTACCGAGCCCCATGTCGTCGGCCAGGATCCCGCCGAGCCGGTGGTCGTGAAGGAAGCCGAGCCATTCGAAGCCGGACTGCTGGTAACTGCGGAGTGTCGCGTGCACGCCGTCCGGCAGCGGGAGCGTCGGTACCCGTTCCACGTCGGTGAGCCCGGCGACGATGTCGCGCCAGCCGGCGGCCTGGCTTGTCACGACGCCGAGTTCCTGCAGTTCCTCCCAGAGGTCGGCCTGGAAGGGGCTGATGCCGAGGGAGGTCGCGGATGGTTCCTGCAGGCTGCGGGCTTCCTCGATCAGGCGGCGCAGGGTGTGCAGTTCGGGCCGGTCGAGGCTGAAGTACGTGCCGCTCGGGAGGATGAGGATGTCCTGGCCGGTCGCGAGGGCCCGGAACAGCACGTCGAAGGGCACGTCCTCTCCGTCGATCGAGACGGACACCGCGAGATTGAACCAGTCCCGGTCGTCGAGGCGCTCGCTCGTGCCGACGCTGATCACCGGGGCGGTGTCCGCCGCCCGGTAGTCGACCACGACGCCGCTCTGCACGACGACGACGTCGGGGAGTACTTCGAGCCGCGGCACGACCCCCTCGAGGAAGTCGATCATGCCGGCGCCGGTGAGTTCGGAGTGCCCGGACAGCCGGGGCACCCCGCCGCGCCGCGGGGCGAGCTCGGTGAGGGGTGCGAGCAGTTCGTCGACGGAGCGGAGGATCCGTGCCTCGGCGGCGGAGTCCCGGTAGCGGTGCTCTCCCGGAGCCGGCCGCAGTTCGAGGTCGTATTCCCCTGCTGGGGTTTCGGTGCTGGTGCTGGTGCCGGTGCTGGTGGCGGCCGGGCCCGCCTGGTAGCGCCACGCCCAGTTCAGAGCGATGCGCGCATCCGCCTGGTGGCTGATCGTGAGCGTGAGCTCGGGGCGCGGGCTTTCGGGCAGCTCGAACGAGTCGTCGCGGCTCGTGACGCGCGCACGGTCGCGGAGGTACGGGTAGAACTCGGCGAGGAAGTCGGGCTCGTCGGCGGTGGGCACGTCGATGGACTGGCCGGTGGCGGCGAGGTTCCGCAGCTCCCTGCTGACCTCGACAGCGAGCGGCGCGAGGGTGAGCCTGCCTCCGGTCGGGTCCCCGGCCGGGGCATCCTGCCAGGTGTAGATGCCGTGCGCCGGGTCGCCCGTGAAACCGAACCGGCCGCCGGGCAGCCGGTGCTCGTCGAGTACGACGGTGGGGGTGAGCGCGAGGCCGCCGGGTGTGCGGCGGATGTCGAGCTCGAGTGATGCGGGACGATCGGCGATGCGCACGGGATCCTGGGCGCCCGAGGTGGAGATGAGCGGGATGCCGGCGGCCGTCGCCTCCTCGAGCAGGCCCCAGAGCGCCCGGTCCGGGAAGTCGTCGAGCTGGATCCACTGCGTCGCCGAGCCGTAGTACGGGCGTCCGGCGAGGTGCAGGGCGTAGAGCGCGGAGAGCACCCGCCGTTGGGCGCGCTGGGCGGTGCCTGCGGTCTGGGCGATGTTGTCCCAGGTCAGGGCGCCGCGGATCCAGCGGCCCTGCTTGCCGAGCAGCATCGGCCGGGCGGCGAGGTGCCGTCCACCGGACTGGAACCGGGAGTTGACCGGGGCGAGCACCTGGAACTGCAACGCGAGTTCCGTCCCTGTCCGCGCGGCCGTCTCTCCGGGTGTGGGCAGGCCGCCGAGCGCGCTGCGCCAGCGCGGGACGGTCGGGGCGGGCGCTGCGGATGCTGCTGCGGGGGACTGGACTGCATACAGGGCCGGCGGCGCGGACCGCCTGCGGAAGCGGTCGACGTCGGCCTCGTCGGCCTCGATCGAGCCCGGATTCCCGCCGTTCCGGCTCGTGACGAGCAAGGCGGCGACATGCTTGCAGTTGCTCCGCATCGGGCAGGTGCAGAGCCCGGTCGCGCGCACCGCGACACCGGCGGGATTCAGGATGAACGAGATGGTCACCGTGTACGGCGTGCGTCCAGTGCCCCGGACCTTTCCGATGAGCCTGGTGCCCGAGTCGTCCCAGACTTCGGACAGGACGTGGCCGTTGCGCGCATAACGTTCACCGCGCGAAAAGGCCTGGCTTCCGACGAGGAGGGCGATCTCGTGTGAGCTGAGAGAGTGAGCCATAAGGGGGAAGAGGGTTCCTTAGAAGGTCGAACCCCATTCTCCCACGGTGTGGCCGGCAGCGGAGGCGGCGGCGGCCTCCGCTGCCGCTCAGCGGGCGAGGCGGGCGGCGGCGCCGGTGGGGACGACGACGAGCGGCACCGGAAGGGCGTTGAGCATCCGGTGGGCGGTGATGCCGAGGAAGATCGTGGTCGGCTGGGCGAGGCGGCTCGAACCGACGAAGGCGACTTCGTCCGTTCGCCACTCGATGGCCTCCACCGCGGACTCCACGTTCTCGCCGACGGCGACCTCGGTCGTGATGGCGCCCGGAGCAGACGATCGCGTCGAGTAATACTCGAGCACCGATTCGAGATGCGCCGTGCTCTCCGCGGTCCGGGCCGCCTCGACAGCGGGCGTCGACTCGCCGTGCTGGGCGCGCCGGGAGTCGACCTCGACGAGGGTGAGGAAGCGCACGTCAACGCTGAGGCCCTCCGTGAACGCCAGCAACGAATCGAGGAGAGTCGACCAGCCGGGCCGGGTTCCGATCGCGCAGGTGATCCGGGAGATCTGCGCCGGGGCGAGGTACCCGTGCGGCGCGAGGGCGACGGGTACGGGCGAGGCGTGCAGGAGGGCGTTTGCGACACTGCCGATCGTGTAGCGACCGCGGATGCCGTGGCGTGAGGCTCCGACGACGATCCGGTCGGAGTCGAATTCCGTGACGGCCCTCAGCAGCCCGTCGGAGGTCGCATCCGCCCAGATCAGGTGCGTCGTGGCCACGACGTCGGCCGGCACTCTCGCCGCGGCGCCGGCGAGCCACTCGAGGCCCTGCTGTTCGAGGAGTGCCTCGAAGTCGGAGCCGGAGGCGCGCAGCCGGGAGGGCGCGATAGTGGAGTGCGGCAGCACGAGGCACAGCCGCAGCTCGGCTCCGGTCAGCCGGGCGAGGGCGACCCCGAGTTCGATGGCATCATTGCCGCGATCGGTCGCTTCGTAGGCGACGACGTAGTTCGCTGTCCTGGTCACGCTGGATCTCCCTGGGTTCTCGGTGAAATGTCGGTGGGGCTGGTCTGTGCGCTTCGTGGCCGGTGCTGCTCGGTGCTGCTCAGTGCTGGTCAGTGCTGGTCAGTGCTGGTCGTGATGCTCATGTCCGTGCGCGTGTCCTGCGGCACCCGGCTGCACGTCGAGGGAGGGGTTGCGGTCGAAGAAGCCGACCGGCTTGAGCCAGAATGACACGGTGTCGGCCGGCATGACGGGCCACTCCTCCGGGCGGGTGATGTGGTGGATGCCGAAGACGTACCAGAGCACGATGTCGGTGTTCCGCACCGGCCGCCCGGCGCGGGTCCACTCGGGCAGGCCGTGGTCGACCGCGCTCTGGTTGACGAACTCGCCGCAGGGCCAGCGCTGCGTCTCGTCTCCGGGGGTGACCCACACCGTGTGCCCGATCACCTGGGCGCGCTGGAACACCGGCGAGGAGGGGTCGAAGAACGAGGGAATTGCGCCGCCCGGAACGAGCTTGTACGACACCGGGGTGCCGAGCCCGTTCAACGTCGCCTCGTTCACGACCTTCCAGCTGCGTTGGGTCGCCCAGTCGTAGTCGTCGAAGCCCTCGGTCTCGATGGGCGTGCTCCGCTGGGTGAGGGCGAGGCCGAGCGGATTCGCTTCGTCGATCGGCTCGACGCGCGTCTCGGAGCGGAACACCGTGTTCTCGGTCCCGTCGATGTCGAGGTCCATCCGGGCGACGATGAAGTGCTGGTGGAAGGGGGCGTATGTGCGGGTGTCCACAAGGGTGCCGTTCGGATGCGGGTGGCCCGCGTCGAGGCTCGTGACGACCATGATCCCGGTCGCGCGCACCTCGCACTCCATATTGCCGTCCTGGTAGAAGCGCCAGTAGACGAGGTATTCGTAGTTCGCGACGGTGACGTGGAAGGAGACGACGAGGCGACGCATCCGCCGTACCTCCGATCCGCCATCGTGGTCGACGTGCTTCCAGAGCACGGCGTTGTCCTCTTCGTGGATGCAGATGGCGTTGGGAATCGAGTACGGTTCGCCGGCGCTGTTGTGCAGCACGGCGTCGAGGTAGCGGATCTCGCCGAGGCAATCGCAGCCCAGTTCGAGTGAGGTCGTCATGAAGCCCAGGCCCCACTCGCCGATATCGAAAGCCGTGCGACGGAAATGATCGACGCTCGGATCCCGGTAGGGCACGACCATTTCGGCGAAGGAGAGCCGGTTGGCGATCGGGCGGACGCGCTCGCCGTCCCGGTAGCTCACTTCGTGCAGCGTCATGCCCTCCCGGTAGTTGAAGCCGACCCGGAGCGACCAGTTCTGCCACTCGACCCGGTGGCCGGTGACGGTGAAGCTCGGCCCCTCTGCCTGCACGATGTCGAGCGGCCTCAGCGGAGGCCGCCGGCTCAGGTCGCGGATGCGAGGAGGGATGAGATGCGGCACGTATTCGCCCATCACGGCCGGGCGGTCGACCGCGAACGAGTCCTCGACGTCGAGGAGTTCCATCGTGTTGACGTCGATCACGAAGTGCAGTCCGCTCACCGGTCCGGCATAGGGGTTGGCGCCCGCCTCCGCGCGCACCCAGACGTCGGACCAGCCGATCCTCCTGCCCCGGAATCGCTCAGGGATGACGGCGTCACCGTAGGTCCAGGTGTCGATGAAGACGTTGTCGAGATCGGTGATGTCCCGGCGGGCGAGGGCGGCGACGACGTCCGGGTGCGCGCGGAGAGCCGCATCCGCTTCGTCCCACTCGTCGACCGTGAAGTTGGCCTGCACGCCCGGCACCGTGGTCCAGTCGAGCAGGGCGTCTGCGCTGAGGGAGACGAGCGCCACCCAGGTGCTGTTCTCGGCCCGGTTCAGCACGACGAGCCGGGCGAGGCGCTCGGGCACCGCACCGGCACGATCGAAGGCGGACCTGGCGTGCCGGCCCGGCTCGACGAGTTCGATCGAGGCGAAGCGCCAGCCCGGTCCGACACCGCGCTCGCGGCCGACGATGGCTGCGGCCGCGGTGAACTCGTCGGCCGTCAGCGGGTCGAGGGGATGGAAGGTCATCGGGGCTCCTCATCATCGAAGGCGTGTCTCGGCGGCGCTGTCGCCTGCCGCCGTTTGCGGTCATTATGGCACCGGTACCGCCGGACGCGAGTGCTGGCGCCGAGCGTCGCCAGCCTCTAAACTTGAGTCGACGCGACTCAGCTTTGTTTGTCGGCGGGCTGTCGCACGAGAGAGAGGAACTTCCCATGCAAGCAGGCCAGCAGCCGCCCCAGGAAGAGGCGAAGTCTGCGCTCGAGAAGTACGGCGTGAACCTCACCGAGATCGCGAAGAGCGGCAAGCTCGACCCCGTGATCGGGCGGGACGCCGAGATTCGCCGCGTGAGCCAGGTGCTCACCCGCCGCACCAAGAACAACCCGGTGCTGATCGGCGAACCCGGTGTCGGGAAGACCGCCGTTGTCGAGGGTCTCGCCCAGCGGATCGTGGCCGGCGACGTGGCCGACTCACTCAAGGGCAAGCAGCTCGTGGCGCTCGACCTCGCCGCCCTCGTGGCCGGGGCGAAGTACCGCGGCGAGTTCGAGGAGCGGCTGAAGGCCGTGCTCAAGGAGATCAACGACGCCGAGGGTCAGATCATCACCTTCGTCGACGAACTGCACACCCTGATGGGTGCGGGCGGCGGGGAGGGCTCTGTCGCGGCATCCAACATGCTCAAGCCGATGCTCGCCCGCGGCGAACTGCGCCTGATCGGAGCGACGACGCTCAACGAATACCGCGAGTTCATCGAGAAGGACGCCGCCCTCGAGCGGCGCTTCCAGCCGGTGCTCGTCGACGAGCCGAGCGTGGAGGACACGGTCGCGATCCTGCGCGGCCTCAAGGAGCGCTACGAGGCGCACCACAAGGTGTCGATCGCGGATGCCGCTCTCGTCGCGGCCGCGTCCCTCTCGAACCGGTACATCACCGCGCGTCAGCTGCCGGACAAGGCCATCGACCTGATCGACGAGGCCGCGAGCCGGTTGCGGATGGAGATCGATTCCGCCCCCGTCGAGATCGACGAGCTGCGCCGCAGCGTCGACCGGCTCAAGCTCGAGGAGCTGGCCCTCAAGAAGGAGAAGGACGACGCCTCCCGCCAGAGGCTCGAGAAGCTGCGGGCCGACCTGCTCGAACGTGAGGACACCCTGAAGGGACTGCAGGCCCGGTGGGACAAGGAACGCGCCTCGCTCAACCGGGTCGGCGAGCTCAAGACCCGACTCGACACCGCGCGGAGTGAATCGGAGCGGGCCCAGCGCGAGGGCAACCTCGAACGCGCCTCCCGGCTGCTCTACGGCGACATCCCCGTGATGGAACGCGAACTCGCCGCCGCCGAGCAGGCAGAGTCCGACGGACCGCGGATGGTCAACGACCAGGTCACCGCGGAGGACATCGCCGCCGTCGTCGCGATGTGGACGGGTATTCCCGTCGGTCGCCTGCTCCAGGGCGAGACCGAGAAGCTGCTCAACCTCGAGGGCGAGCTCGCGCATCGGCTGATCGGCCAGAAGCGCGCCGTGCGCGCGGTCGCAGACGCGGTGCGTCGCAGCCGGGCGGGCATCTCCGACCCCGACCGGCCGACCGGCTCGTTCCTGTTCCTCGGACCGACCGGCGTGGGCAAGACCGAGCTCGCCAAGGCGCTCGCCGAGTTCCTCTTCGACGACGAGAAGGCCATGATCCGCATCGACATGAGCGAGTACGGCGAAAAGTTCTCGGTGTCCCGCCTGGTCGGGGCGCCTCCCGGCTACGTCGGCTACGAGCAGGGCGGGCAGCTCACCGAGGCGGTGCGCCGGCGCCCGTATTCGGTGATCCTGTTCGACGAGGTCGAGAAGGCGCATCCCGAGATCTTCGACGTGCTGCTGCAGGTGCTCGACGACGGGCGCCTCACCGACGGCCAGGGCCGCACCGTCGACTTCCGCAACACCATCCTCGTGCTGACGTCGAACCTCGGCTCGGCGTTCCTGATCGACCCGACGCTCAGCACCGAGCAAAAGGAGGAAGCCGTGCAGCTGCTCGTGCGGCAGACCTTCAAGCCGGAATTCGTGAACCGGCTCGACGACATCGTCGTCTTCCAGTCGCTGTCGATGGAGGACCTCGGCCAGATCGTGGAGCTCATGATCGACCGGCTCGAGAAGCGCCTCGTGGAGCGCCGCCTCGAACTGGCCGTGACGCCGCGGGCGCGCACCTGGCTCTCCGAACGCGGCTACGACCCGATGTACGGCGCCCGCCCACTGCGGCGGCTCATGCAGACCGAGATCGACGACCGGCTCGCGACCGCGATCCTCTCCGGCAAGGTGCGCGACGGTGACACCGTGCTCGTGGACCTCGCGGCCGATGGCGACTCCCTCACGGTCGCGCCTGCGCCCGCTGTGCCCGTGCCGCCGCATCCGCTCGACGAGGCCGACCTCTAGAGCGCAGCCCGTATCATCGCGAGAGCGGGTGAGGCGTCGTTTTCGCACCCTGAAACCGACGATTCACCCGCTTTCGCGGTCAGCGGAACGGGGGCTGGGCGACGGCGTGCCGGCGAGGTCGGGAACTAGGCTCGGAGCATGCGTGCAACTGTGATCTATGGCGAGCGGGACATCCGCCTCGAAGAAGTACCCGACCCGATTCTCTCGACCGGCGGTGACGCGATCGTGCGCGTCGTCGCAGCCTGCGTGTGCGGCTCCGACCTGTGGCCGTACCGCGGCGTGCAGCCGACCAAGGAGCCGCACCGGATCGGCCACGAATTCGTCGGCGTTGTCGAGGAAATCGGCGCAGACGTCACCACGATCAAGGTCGGCGACTTCGTCATCGCGCCGTTCTACGACTGCGACAACACGTGTATCAACTGCCGGAACGGCGTGAGCACCTCCTGCCTGCACGGCGGCTGGTGGGGTGCTGACGACCGGCTCGGCGGCTTCGCCGACGGCGCCCAGGGCGAGCGCGTCCGCGTGCCGCACGCGGACGGTTCCCTCGTCGCGACACCGTCCCAGCCGACGGATGCCCAGATCCCGGGCCTGCTGACCCTCGCAGATGTGATGGGCACCGGGCACCACGCCGCGGTCTCCGCGGGAGTGACCCCGGGCAGCACCGTCGTCGTCGTGGGTGACGGCGCCGTGGGCCTGTGTGCGATCCTCGCCGCGAAGCGCCTCGGGGCCTCACGGATCGTCGCCATGTCCCGGCACGCCTCGCGGCAGGTCGTCGCGCGCGAATTCGGCGCGACTGACATCGTCGAGGAGCGTGGCGCCGAGGGCGTCGCGAAGATCCACGAGATGTTCGACGGCATCGGCGCGGACTTCGTGCTCGAGTGCGTCGGAACCAAGGAATCGATGGAGCAAGCTGTCGCATCGGCCCGACCCGGCGGAATGGTCGGTTACGTGGGCGTGCCCACCGGTGGCCCGATTGCCATGCAGCCCCTCTTCGGCCGCAATGTCGGGATCAACGGCGGTGTCGCATCCGTGCGCGGCTACATCGAGGAACTGCTGCCGGAGGTGCTCTCCGGGGCGATCAACCCGGGCCGTGTCTTCGACCTGGAGCTGCCGCTCGCCGACGTCGCCGAGGCGTACGCCGCGATGGACGAGCGCCGCGCGATCAAGGTCCTCCTCCGCCCCTAACCCGCCCGGAACCCGCCGCTCGCAGCCTTCCTGGCCGCGAGAGTACGAAAAAGGCCCCTTCGCTTCGCGTGAAGGGGCCTTTTTCGTAC
>NZ_JASJVF010000084.1:0-12785 GCF_035019805.1 Cryobacterium sp. 10I1 | reverse complement strand
ACCCGGGAGGCCCTGGCCTCCGGGGTGATCAGTTACCGGCACGCGCAGGTGATCATGGAGCAGGCCTGGGGCATCCGGGTCGATGACCCGGAAGCGGCCGCGCGGGCGCGTGCGGTGTTCGAGGAGGTCCTTGTCCCGGATGCGGAAGTGCTGACCGTGGCGAAGCTCGCCGACCGGGCCCGAAGGGTGCGGGAACGCACCCACCCGGAGACCATCACCGCGAGGCACCAGAAAAGCGTCGAGGACCGGCACGTGGTGTTCCAGGCCCTCAACGACGGCATGGCGTCGCTGTATCTGACCGGGGATGC
Source organism: Cryobacterium sp. 10I1 (assembly GCF_035019805.1). Classification (NCBI taxonomy): domain Bacteria; kingdom Bacillati; phylum Actinomycetota; class Actinomycetes; order Micrococcales; family Microbacteriaceae; genus Cryobacterium; species Cryobacterium sp. 10I1. The sequence continues at coordinate 12,477 of NZ_JASJVF010000084.1, read as the reverse complement.
GGAGAAGGTGCAGGCTGCCTACCACCGCACCCTCGACGTCGCGCTGACCCTGCAGGGCCCGGAGGAGTCACGCACCCTGACGCAGATCGCGGCGGATGTGCTCACCGATGTCCTGATCGGTGGGGTCACCCCGGACGGACTCGGTGCCGGGGTGGCCGCGCAAGTCAACGTGACCGTTCCCGTGCTGACCCTGCTGGGGAAGAGCGAGGAACCCGGGTACCTCGCCGGGTACGGACCGATCGACCCCGACACCGCCCGGCGTCTCGCGGCGGGTGCGCCGAGCTTCACCCGGCTGCTCACCCACCCCGAAACCGGCGTCGTGCTCTCCATGGGCAGGGACACCTACAAGCCACCGGCCGATTTGAAAAAGTGGCTCGAGGTACGGGATGAAACCTGCACCTTCCCCGGGTGCCGGCGCTCCGCGAAACGGTCGGATCTGGACCACAGTGTGGAGTGGCAGCACGGCGGGGAGACCGACGCGATGAACCTCGCCCACCTCTGCCCGTATCACCACGCGGTGAAGAGCTACACCCGGTGGTCGCCGAAACACCTCGGCGACGGTCGCATCGAATGGACCTCCCCCGCCGGGTACAGCTACATCGTCGAACCCTCCGCCGATATGAGACCACCACGGAAACCGAAACCCGAACCGAAACCACCGGTCCCGTTCGTGGATGTCTGGAACCTGGATCCCACACCCGAAGACCCCGACGACTCCACCCCGTTCTAAAGAGCTAGGCGTCTAGTCTCACAGGGCGTCATACTTCGTGCTTAGCCCCCGCGACTTGTCCACCGGATACTTCTCCCGCGTCAGTGCGAGCTTGTCGAGAATGATCTGGTTCGGATCAGCGCCGATCCGCTCGGCAAGAAGGAGGCAATAGGTCAGCACATCGGCCAATTCCTCCCGTACGCGCTCGGGGCTCGCCTCGGCATCCCACTGAAAGCACTCCAGCAACTCGGCCGCCTCGATGGAGATGCTCTTCGCGAGGTTCTCCGGCGTATGGAACTGCGCCCAGTCGCGCTCGGCAACGAATGCCGCGATCTCGTCGCCGACGGAAAATTCGTTCATGTCGTCAACGTATCAGCCCCCCGCGAACCGATTTCGTTCTCGCTCGCGACGGCACTGGCCCGTCGTTCCGGCTAAATGACAACGACGAGCTTGCACCGCGGACACCGATGGCACGACTCGAGACCCTCAGCCGTGTCCACGCCGTCGGCGAGCATCTCGATGCCACACACGGGACACAGTGGGCCGTCCCCGTCGAGCTCCCACTCAGTCATGCGCGGCGGCCGGTCTGACCACGCACCACTCGTTGCCCTCGGGGTCCTGCAGCACCTGGAACGATCCGGCGATATCGTGATGCTCCTCACCGATCCGGCGCGCTCCGAGCTGTTCGGCCTGGTCCGTCGCCGCCGCAATATCGTCGACACGCACGTCCAGATGCAGCCGGTTCTTCACGGTCTTGGCCTCGGGTACTTTCTGGAACGACAGTTGCGTCCAGCCAGGAGGCAGGATGTACCACCAGGCTGCGTCCCGCCCGCGTGGTTCGCCGCCGAGCACGCTCGCCCAGAACGTCGCGAGCGCCTTGGGGTCCCTGCAGTCGATGACGACCTCATCAATGTGTCCGATCACCCCTCGATCCTATTCAGCGAGATCCGGGTGATCTCTACGATGGGAGCCATGGCGGAAAACTCGGGCAAGCCCATCCTGTTGTTCGCCACCGTGCGGGACTGGGAAGCCTGGCTCGAGGAGAACGTCGACCACGACGGCATCCGCTTGCAGCTCGTGAAGAAGAACTCCTCCAAACCGGGCATCGGCTACGACGACGCACTCACTGTGGCGCTGTGCTTCGGCTGGATCGATGGACAGGCCGGCACCCACGACGATGACTATTTTCTTCGCGCCTTCACCCCGCGCAGACCCCGGAGCATGTGGTCCCAGCGCAACCGGGACCTCGTCGCACAACTGATCGAAGCCGGGCGAATGCGACCGGCCGGGTTCGCGGAAATCGAGCGCGCCCAGGCCGACGGACGATGGGAAGCCGCCTACCGCCAGAAGGACAGTCCGGTCCCCGATGACCTCAAGTCCGCCCTCGACGCCAGCCCATTGGCCGCGGACCTGTTCTCGAGGCTCTCATCGCAGAACCGCTTTGCCATTCTCTTCCGCATCAGTGGTGTGAAGCGACCCGCGACCCGCGCTGCAAACATCGCCAAGTTCGTCGCCATGCTCGAACGCGGGGAGACGATCTACCCGCAGAAGCTCTGATTCAGCTGCAGCCTGCTGCGGCTAGAGAGCTGGCGCCACCGCGGACCGGACGAACACCAGGGTTCGCTCAGTGACCACGGGCAGCGAGGCGCCCGATTCGATCGCGGCCATGGCCGCCTGGAGCACGCCCCCGAGCAGACGGGCCGTGATGTTGAGCTCAGGCACCTCGAGCTCGCGCAGTGCCTCGATGAAGGGTGCCGCCTGTTCGCGGTGCAACGCCGATAGGCGCGCCAGGCATTCTGCAGGCAGCTGGGCTGCGGCGAGCGCCGCCACCGGCCGATGCACGCCCTCCGCCGCCAACCGCAACGTCACCCGGACGTAGACGTCGAGCCGTTCCGACGCAGACGTGACCGAGTCCAAAGCCGATTGGAGTTCCGCATTGGCCCGCGGGAAGGCATCCTCGATCACGGCGACCAGGACGTCCGCACCGGAGGAGAAGTACTCGTAGACGCTGGGACGAGACAATCCGGCCGCGGCACCAACGGCTGCAGGAGTGACGGCACTGACTCCTCCGTTGATCAGGAGTTCCCTCGCTGCGTGGAGGAGAGCAGCACGCTGCCGAACGCGGTGCTCGGCAACGGTCGGAGCAGTGATCCTGGGCATACCCGTCCTCTCGCTCGGCACCTTGTCACTGTCCAGACTACGAGGTCTGCCCCGGGGCTAAGGATGCTGCGCGCCCGCAGGTCAGTGATCGTCCGGCGCCGGAATCGGCACCGTACGGTCCGCCTGCGCCTGCACCTCGACGTAGGTGTCGTGCGCGGTGCCGTGGAACGCCTCATCGTAGGCGGCCATCGCTCCCGCAACACCCGCACCCGTAGCACCGCGTCGCCGCGCACGGGCGGCGAGCGCGATCAGACTCGCGAGTACGGCAGCGATCCCGCCGATCACTGCGACGGCCGAGAGTAGTTCAGGCATGCCTCCAGCGTAGAACCGACACGTGCCGGCGCAGTGGGCAGTCTCCGCCGCGTGCGACACCCTGCGAGACTCCTGTGACTTTTTGCGTTGCACGCAATAATGCAACCGCGCAGTGTTGCGCATCGTGCAATAATGCATTCATGAACAATTCTTCCGGCCTCGGGCTCCGCGAGCGCAAGCGTGCGCGGACTTCCGAGGTCATCCACATCGCGGCGGCAGAGCTCGCGCTCGAACGCGGGCTCGACGCCGCGACCATCGAAATGATCAGCGACCGGGCCGGCGTGTCCACCCGCACGTTCTTCAACTACTTCCCGACCAAGGAAGATGCCGTCCTGGGCATTGACGAGGTCGCCGTGTCGGCCGAGCTCGACAGAGTGCGCGGATGCGACGAGGATGTCTTCCTCGCCCTGTTCGATCTGATCACCGCGCTGTTCGAAGCCACAGGCGGCGGAATCAAGTCCGACCTCAAGCGCGACGTCATCCGCAAATACCCGCAGCTGATGACCCGCCAGATGGTGCGCGTCGCCGAGCTCGAAGACCGCCTCAGCGCGATCATCGCCGGTTGGCTGGCGAAGGACGCACGCTTCGCAGAACAGAGCGAGGCCGAGCACCTCGAAGCGGCGCGCATCATCCTCGGCGTCTCCCTCGCCACCGTGCGAATCACCATGAAGAAATGGGCGAGCGATCCGGATCCGACCACCGGGCCACCGGCATCCGCTGCCCCCCGAGAAACCTACGAGCGCGCCATCGCGACGCTCAGAACTGTACTGGAGAAACTCACATGACGACCGTCCTCACCCGACCCAAGCAAGCAGAAGAGGCAGGTGTTCCGTCGACCCGCAGCGTGCTGCTCGTCTTCGCCGGCCTGATGGTGGCGATGCTCCTGTCGTCGCTCGACCAGACCATTTTCAGCACCGCGCTGCCGACCATCGTCGGCGAGCTCAACGGCGTCGAACACATGCTCTGGGTCACCACCGCATACATCCTCGCCTCGACCATCGTGATGCCCGTCTACGGCAAGCTCGGTGACCTCGTCGGCCGCAAGTGGCTGTTCGTCGGGGCGATCTCGATCTTCCTGGTGGGCAGCGTCATGGGCGGACTCGCCGACTCCATGGGCACCCTCATCGCCGGCCGCGCCGTTCAGGGCCTCGGTGGCGGCGGGCTGATGATCCTCGCGCTCGCCATCATCGCCGACGTCGTTCCCGCCCGCCAGCGTGGCAAGTACTCCGGCATCATGGGCGCCGTCTTCGCCGTCTCAAGCGTCGCGGGCCCGTTGCTCGGCGGCTACTTCACCGACGGTCCCGGCTGGCGCTGGGCGTTCTGGATGAACCTCCCCCTCGGACTCATCGCGATTGCCTCCGCCGTCTTCTTCCTGAAGCTGCCCCAGCGCGAGTACAGCAAGCCCCGCATCGACTACGCGGGCATGATCGTCCTCGCCCTCGCCGCGACCAGCCTGGTGCTCTTCACGACCTGGGGCGGCAATACCTATGACTGGGATTCGCCCGTCATCATCGGCCTGATCGTGGCGACGGTTGTGCTCGCCGGTCTCTTCGTGTTCATCGAGAACCGGGCAGCAGAACCCGTCATCCCGCTGAAGCTGTTCAAGAACCGCAACTTCAACCTCACCACCTCGGCCGGCCTCATCACCGGTGTCGCCATGTTCGGGGCGCTGGCCTACATGCCGACCTACCTGCAGATGGTCACCGGCGTCGGTGCCACGGATGCCGGCCTGCTCATGATCCCGATGATGGGTGCCCTGCTCATCTCGTCGATCGGTTCCGGCCAGATCGTGTCCCGTACCGGCAAGTACAAGGTCATCCCGATCATCGGCATGTTCGTCACCGCCCTCGGCCTGTTCCTGCTCTCCACCCTCACAGCGACCACCTATATCTGGATCATGTGCGCCTTCCTCGCCGTGATGGGCTTCGGACTCGGCCTCTCGATGCAGATCCTGACCCTGGTCGTGCAGAACTCGTTCCCGCGGTCCATCGTCGGAACCGCGACGAGCTCGAACAACTTCTTCCGCCAGATCGGCTCGTCCCTGGGCGCGGCGATCGTCGGCAGCCTGTTCGTCTCTCGGTTGACCGACATCCTTTCGGCGAACCTGCCGGCCGGCGGCACGGGCAGCACCGGAACCAACTCGCTTACTCCGGCGCTCGTCGCTGCTCTGCCCGAAGCAGCCCGCACGGTCATCGTCAACGCCTACGACGACGCACTCGCCCCGATCTTCCTGTTCATGGTGCCGCTCGTTCTGGTCGCCGCGGTGCTGCTGATGTTCGTCGTCGAGAAACCGCTCGCCACCCACATCGACGAGGCGGAAGGCGAACAGTCGCTCAACAAGGAGATGCTCGACGAGTCGCTCTCCGTGGGCGCCAACCCGACGGCGGAGCCGGTCCTCTCGGTACGCACCGGGTTGATCCGGGTCGTCGACACGAATGAGGGTTCCGGCAAGCGGACCCGCCTTTAGCCCTGGGCCACACTCCGGGGTTGCGAGCCCTTCGTACCGCCCGCTTCTCGGGACGGGCGAGGGGCTCGCGCGTGTGCGGTGACGCGAGAGCGCGAGCCCCGCATCAACCGGTCCGATTCAGGCGAAGGATGCCTGGATAGCGACGGCCGCCGCTCCCCGCGCCCAGGCCGTGAATCCGGAGCGGTCGACGAGGATGCGCACCGGTACGGCGTCCGGGTCGCGATCGGCGCGCGACGCCTCAAGGATGCGCGGCAGCTGCCGATCGGCGAGGCCGACGCCCTCGCCGGACAACACGATGGTTTGAACCATGGCGAGATTGGCAGTCGCCGCAATCAGGCGACCGAGCGACCGGGCCGCTGACCCGACGACCTGCGCGGCAACCGGGTCCCCCGCATCCGCCAGATCGAGGAGCTCGGTGTAGCCGACATCGCGTGCCAGCCCGACACGGGCGCTGGCCGTCATGCTCGGAATCGACAGCATGGCGGTCGAACACCCGCGATGCCCCTCTGCACAGAGTGGGCCCGTGGGATCGAGGGGAAAATGCCCGCCCAGGCCCAGTCCGGTGTCACTGTTGACAACCGGTCGGTCGTGAATGACAAGCCCATAGCCGACCCCCGCACCGATGGTCAGCACTGCGAAGTCTTCTATTCCCTTGGCGATCCCGAACCAGTGCTCGGCCGCCGTGAGCGCAACGACGTCGTTTTCCACGACCACCGGGACGCCCAGTGCGTCGTGGAGCAGTCCACCCAGATCGACACCCTTCCAACCGAGGAACGGTGCCCGCTCCACCCAGCGCGACCGGCCCACCTGGCCTCCGACCGTCACGCCAATCGCCGTCACACCGTCCATTCCACCGACCTCCACCGTGGCCCGCACGATGTCCGCAACGACCTGGGACGGCTCATGGCCGCTGAGCTCGATGACGCATTCGGCTCCGAGGTTTGCCCGGAGATCGGTGGCCACGGCGAAGACCTCTCCGGCGGTGAGCTTGACGCCGATGAAACGCTGGGAATCGACACTCACATCGAGAGGCCGTACGGGACGACCGATCGACCGTTCGATCGTTTCGGGAGCATCGACCAGGAGCCCCTCATCCAACAGAGGCTTACTCAGGCGCGTGAGCGTGGCCGGCGAAAGCCCGAGCCTGCGGCCCAGTTCACTCCGCGTGATGGGGCCATGAATGAGTACTTCCCGTGCCAGGTCCCGCGCGGGCCCAGTGAGGGCGTCACTCCGATGCGCAGTCGTCACCGCGCCCTCCGCTCAGAATATGCAGCCGTCTCAACCGGCTCGTTATTTCCATTATGAATCATAATGACCGGCATTTTCACTCCCAAATGGCCCCAATCAGAGACCTGATGTCGAATGACTCCAACCACTGTGCCGGAAACTCGATCTTGACACTACGTTATTTCCACTATAGAAATAACACATGCACCACGACAGCACTGTCCTTCACCTCCGCAATGGCGGTACCAGCGTCATCCTCGATTTCGACGGTGGCGGATTCCCTGCCGTTGTGCACTGGGGCGAAGACCAGGGTGACCTCTCCGCCGACGAGGCCCAGGCGATCGTCGTGGCTTCCCTTCCGCAACGGGTCTCCGGTGGCCTCGATGAGCCCGCGCGCCTGACGGTGCTGCCTCAGGAGTCTGAGGGCTGGCAGGGCACTCCTGGTCTTCGCGGTAGCCGGCATGGACGCTCGTTCTCTCCGAATTTCTGCGTGACGGGGATGGAGAGCGGCCCGTCCGAGCTCGTCCTGCTCGCGATCGACGCCGATGCCGGTCTGACACTTCGTCTCGGGTTGGACATCGACTCAGCGGGTGTACTGAGCCAGGTGCTCACGCTGACCAACGCCGGCCTCGACGACTACCAGCTCGAAGACCTCTGCCTCACCGTGCCTCTGCCGGGCACGGCCGCGGAAATCCTCGATACGAGCGGCCGGCACCTGCGGGAACGCACTCCGCAACGGCACTCGTTCACCATCGGACGGCACGAACGTGAAAGCCGAAAGGGGAGGCCGGGTGCCGATGCCACTCTGCTGCTGTGCGCAGGAGCCCCCGGCTTCGGGTTTGAAGCCGGGTTGGTGCACGCGGTCCATCTCGCATGGAGCGGCAACCACCGGCTTGCCGCCGAAAAACTCGTCACCGGGTCGGTCTTCCTCCAGGCCGGCGAGCTCCTCGCGCCCGGTGAAATTCAGCTGGGTCCAGGACAGAGCTACACCACTCCCACGGTCATCGCCTCCTGGGGCCACGGCCTCAACGAACTGAGTGGGCGCATCCACTCGCGGCTCCGCGCCCGCCCTACGCATCCAGCCATACCACGTCCGGTCACCCTCAATACCTGGGAGGCCGTCTACTTCGACCATGACCTCGATCGCCTGCTCGGGCTCGCGGATGCCGCCGCCCGGGTCGGCGTGGAACGGTACGTGCTCGACGATGGCTGGTTCCGCGGTCGTCGCGACGACACGAGCGGACTGGGTGACTGGTACGTCGACGACGACGTCTGGCCCGATGGACTCTCCCCGCTCATCGAACGAGTGACAGGACTCGGCATGCAGTTCGGGCTGTGGGTGGAGCCGGAGATGGTCAATCCCGATTCCGAACTCGCGCGAGCCCACCCGGAATGGATCCTGCAGCCCGGGGGCCGTTTCCCGGTTGAGGGGCGTCAACAACAGGTCCTCGATCTGTCGCACCCGGATGCGTACGGCTACATTCTCGAGCGGCTCGATGCCCTCCTGTCCGAATACCCGATTCGGTACCTGAAGTGGGATCACAACCGGGACCTCGTCGACGCGGGAAGCACCCGCACCGGCCGGGCCGCGGTGCACGAGAACGTCGTCGCCCTCTACGACCTGCTCGACGAACTGAAGGCGCGTCATCCCGGGTTGGAGATCGAGAGCTGCGCCTCAGGCGGAGCCCGCGTCGATCTCGGCATTCTCGACCATACCGATCGCATCTGGACGAGTGACTGCATCGATCCGATCGAACGACTGACGATCCAGAAGTACACGGGCCTCCTGGTGCCCTATGAACTGATGGGCGCCCACATCGGCGGCCCGGTGTCACACTCCACGGGGCGCCGGCACGATCTCTCGCTCCGGGCCGGCGTGGCCGTCCTCGGCCACCTGGGCATCGAGTGGGACATCACCACCCTCACCGAATCGGAGTCCGCTGAGCTGGCCGTCTGGATCGACTTGTACAAGTCTCGTCGCCACCTGTTCCACACCGGCACCGCCGTCCACGTCGACCACCCGGATCCGGCCGTCGACCTCCGGGGAGCGGTGTCCTCCGATCAGCGCACCGCACTGTTCGTCTTCACCCAGGTGCGCGCGAGCTCCTTCTACCCGGTCGGTCCGCTCCGGTTCGCCGGTCTCGACGACGAGTCCCGCTATCAGGTCCGAATGCTCGTCGAATCATCCACCGGCCCGGACGCCGGCCAGTCGCCCCTGTCCTGGTCCCACCAGCCGCTGACCCTCACGGGACGGGCCCTGCGCACCATCGGCGTGCAAGGACCGGTCCTCTTTCCTGAACACCTCGTCATCATCGAGATCACTTCCGCCTGAGGCGGAACCAAGCGCAAGGAGGCGCAATGAGAAACACCAACCGCACCGGGCTCCGGCATCGCAGACGGTTCACGGCAACCGCCGTGGTCGTCGCAGCCGCGACTCTCGTCGGACTCTCCGGATGCTCCGCACCCGATACCGGCATCGTCACGCTGAACTTCTTCCAGTTCAAGCCGGAAGCCGTCACGGAGTTCGCGTCGATCATTGACGACTTCGAGGCGGAGAACCCGGGAATCCGGGTCATCCAGAACTCCGTGCCAGACCCGGACACCGCCATCCGCACCCTGCTCGTGAAGGACAAGGTGCCCGACGTGTTGACCCTCAATGCCAACGGCAACTACGGCGAACTCGCCCGGGCGTGCATCTTCGCCGACCTGGCCGCCACCCCCGTGGCAGCGACGGTCAACCCCGCCGTACAGAACATCGTCCAGGCGCTCGGAACCTGCGCCGCCGACGGCGGGAAGGAAGTGAACGCACTCCCCTTCGCCAGCAACGCCTCCGGCATCCTGTACAACCCGACCATCTTCGCCGAGAACGGCGTCACCGTACCCACCACGTGGACAGAGCTTGTTGCGGCAGCCGAGAAGTTCAAAGCCAACGGCGTCTCGCCCTTCTTCTGCACCCTGAAAGACGCGTGGACCGCCGCCCCCGCGTTCGTCAACCTCGGCGGAACGCTGATGCCGAACGGATTCTTCGACGCCCTCCGTGCCGAAGGCTCCAACGTTTCCTCGGGCACAGTCTCGTTCCAGAAGGACTTCGCCACCGCGGCCCAGAAGGAAGTCACCCTGTTCAGCTATTGCCAGGACAACTTCGCGAGCCGCGACTACAACGCAGGCAACAAGGCCTTCGCGGATGGCGAATCCGCGATGTACCTTCAGGGCTCGTACGCAATTCCTGCCATTCGTGCCAACAATCCCCAGGCGAGCATCGGGTCGTTCCCCTACCCGGTCACCGATGACGCCGACGCCCGCGTCGTAGTCTCCGGTGTCGATGTCGGGATCGCCATCGGCCGGGACACCGCGCATCCTGCCGAAGCGCAGAAGTTCGTCGATTACCTCATGTCTCCCGCGGTCGTCACCGGATATTCCGAGGCTCAGAGCACGTTCTCGCCGTTGGCGAACGCCACCCCCAACACGGACACGGCCCTGGCCGGACTCGAGCCCTATTTCACCGCCGGGAAGATCGTCGGCTTCATCGATCATCAGATTCCCGCCGCGGTGCCGCTCGTGAACCTCCTGCAATCGCTCGTGATCAGCGGCGATTCCGGAACCTTCCTGAGCGACCTGGACTCCGAGTGGAGCAAGGTCGCGGCCCGCACGACTACTCAGAGACAGGGGAAATGACGATGACGTCGACAACATCAGTCCGGATCAAGAAACACCGGCCGGAACCTGCAGTATCGGCACCGGCATCCGCCCGGTCGTCGTTCGCCCGCACCCCGCGCACCTTCTACTGGATGGTGGTGCCGGCCGTTGTGATCTTCTTCGGCCTGCACACCGTCCCGGTGCTCTCTGGAATGTTCTTCAGCCTGACCAACTACGCCGGCTACGGCACCTGGGACTTCGTCGGGCTGTCCAACTACGTCAACCTGTTCCAGGACGACCGCGTGCTCAATTCCTACGGGTTCACCTTCGGATTCGCGATCGTCTCCACGATTTTGGTCAACGTGATCGCCCTGGCCATCGCCCTCGGACTGAACTCGAAGATCAAATTCCAGGCGGCCTTCCGCGGGGTCTTCTTCATCCCATACGTGCTGGCCATCCTGATCATCGGATACGTCTTCAACTACCTCTTCGCGAACTCCTTCCCGGCGATCTTCACGGCCATGGGGATGCCAGGCCTGGCCACGAACCTGCTGGCCAGCCCGGACTTCGCCTGGGTCGGCATCGTGATCACAACGGTGTGGCAGGCAGCGGCGTTCAACGTCATCCTGTATCTGGCCGGCCTGCAGACCATCTCCGCAGACCTGTACGAGGCTGCGTCCATCGACGGCGCATCCGGGTGGCGCCGGTTCCGATCGATTACGTTCCCGCTCATCGGCGCATACTTCACCATCAACATGGTGCTGTCGTTCAAGTCGTTCCTGCAGGTCTTCGACCAGATCGTCGCGCTCACCGCGGGCGGTCCGGGCACGTCCACCGAATCCATCGCCCTGGTCATCTTCCGAGGCGGCTTCCAGGGCGGAGAGTACGGGTACCAGATGGCCAACGCCGTCATCTACCTCTTCGTCATCATCATTGTTTCATTCGTCCAGCTGCGCTTCCTGCAGCGCCGGGAGGCGAGCTTCTCATGACCGATACCCTGACCACCCCGACCGCGTCGCCGACGCCGAACCTGCAGGATGCCGGCATCGCGAAACCGCGCACCCGCCGACGCATCGACGGCGGCAACGGCGGCACCAACTGGTGGCTGACCGCACTCATCGCAGTGTGCTCGCTCACCGTACTCATCCCGCTGTACTTCACCGTCGTCACCGCCCTCAAGACGCCGGACCAACTGGGCGGCACCGGGTTCGAACTGCCTACGAGCATCCGTTGGGAGAACTTCGCGGATGCCTACGAACTCACGAACTTCCCGCGCGCCCTGCTCAACACGGCCCTGATCACGGTCGGTGCGGTCTTCCTCACCCTGCTCACCAATTCGCTCGTGGCCTACGCGATCGCACGCAACATGCACAAGAAGTTCTTCAAGGGGCTGTACTTCTACTTCCTCGCCGCGATCTTCGTGCCGTTCCCGATCATCATGCTGCCGGTGGTCAAGGAGACAGCGGTGCTCGGCATCGACACTCCCGTTGGCCTGATCCTGCTGTACACGGTCTACGGGCTGTCGTTCAACATCTTCATCTTCGTCGCGTACATCAGCTCCATTCCGGTCGAGCTGGAGGAAGCCGCCCGCCTCGACGGGGCGAGCACCTGGACGGTGTTCTGGAAGGTGATCTTCCCGTTGCTCTCCCCCATGAACGCGACCGTGGGCATCCTCACCTGCGTCTGGGCGTGGAACGACTTTCTGTTGCCGCTGGTGGTGCTGTCCGACCCCTCGGCGCAGACACTCCCGCTCGCGCAGTTCATCTTCCAGGGCCAGTTCAACACGAACTACCCCGTGGCCTTCGCCTCGTATCTGATGGCCCTCGCACCGCTCCTGGTCGTGTACGTGATCGCCCAGAAGTGGGTCGTGAGCGGGGTCACCCGCGGTTCGGTCAAGTAGCCCGGGACAGCCAGAATCCCGGTGTGTCATGCGGCCGGTGTGGATCTACTGCGAACGCAGTAGATC
>NZ_JASJVF010000083.1:0-12799 GCF_035019805.1 Cryobacterium sp. 10I1 | reverse complement strand
AACGAGGGCCGTCACGAGCGCGTTCGGCATGACGTCCGCGGGGGGACCGGCAGGCGAACCGCCGGAATCGCCGGTACCGGACCCAGTACCAGTACCAGGCCCGGCACCAGGCCCGCCGTCGCCCGCAGCGGCGACGGGCGCCGCGGCATCCGCCGTCGACGCCTGGGTCGCGTACCCGAAGAACACGTTCTCGAAGGAGATCGCGGGGGCGTCCGGGCGGACCGATTCGTTGGCGGCGCCGACGGTGATCGCGAGCGGGAACAGGTCGCGGTCGAACTGGTCCTCTGCGGGCAGGTCGATGATCTCCTGGATGCGGCCGAGGGCGCCGAGCGCCGAGTTGACCGAGGTGATCGCGCCGAAGGCCTGGCCCAGCGGCAGGATCATCAGGAACAGGAAGAGGATGAACGCGATCAGGTTCGCGACCGTGATCTGGCCGCTCGCGACCCGGAAGCCGCCGATGCCGAGCACGACGAGGAAGGACACCTGCATCGCGATGCCGGCGATCGGCACGACGAGGGCCGAGATCTTCGCGACCTGCAGCCCCATCTGGTACGCGCCGGTCGCGTCGGCGTCGACGGCCGCGATCTCGCGGTCTGTCGCGTTCGAGGCGCGCACGGTTCGAATCGAGCTGATCGCCCGCTCGACGCTCGCGGCGAGGGCGCCGACCTTCTCCTGGGCCATGCGGCTCGCGACGCGGATCCGCTGCGACAGCAGCGTGACCGTGACGACGGATGCCGCGATCACGAGCACGGTCAGCCCGAGCAGAACCGGGTCGATCACGAGCATCGCGATCAGCGCGCCGAGGAAGGTGAGCGAACCGCCGATCGCCTCGACGAGTCCCTGGGTGAGCACGGCGCGCAGCAGGGTCGTGTCAGAGCCGACCCGGGAGACGAGGTCGCCGGTGCGACGGGTGTCGAACTCGCTGATCGGGAGGCGCAGCATCCGCCCGATGAGCTTGCGCCGGCTCGAGAGCACGACGCCTTCCCCGGTGCGCTGCAGCAGGTAGTGCTGGTATCCGCTGATCAGCCCGGACACCACGACGAGCGCGACGAGCCCCCAGACGAGTGCGCCGAGGGGCTGGTTCTGCTGCACGACGGTGATGACCTGGCTGACCAGCAGCGGCTGGGCGAGGCTCGCGAGCGCCCCGAGGATGCTCAGCAGGACGACGACACTGAGCACCTTCTTGTGCTCGAGAAGGTAGGGGAGCAGCTGGCCGAAGGTCGCGCGCGGGCCGTTCGCGGCATCCGCACGACGCCCAAGACGCCCGAGGCGGCTGCGCGGCTTCGGTGCCGCGGCCGGTGCGGGCCCGGTGGATGCTGCGGTTTCGGCGGGCGTGCTGGCGTCACTGATCGGGGTACTCACCAATCGAGCTTAACCTCAAACCTCGACCGTGACCCGTCCCGTCCCGGTCGAGAGTGACCCGCGCAACGGGCACTCTCGACCGGAACGGTCACGGAAGGGGCGGGCTACGCCTCGATGTCGACGTCCTTGGTCTCGCGGCTGAGCAGGAGGGCGACCAGGGTGATGACCGCCATCACGAAGAGGTACACGCCGACCCAGAACGGGCTGCCGCCGCCGAGCGTCCAGAGCCAGACGGCGATGAACGGGGCGACCGCCGCACCGAGGATCGAGCTCATGTTGTACGCGAAAGCGGAACCGGTGTACCGCACCGCTGTCGGGAACAGTTCGGGCAGGAGGGCGCCCATCGGCCCGAACGTCATGCCCATCAGGGTGAAGCCGAGGATCAGGAAGATCATCACGCCGAGGAACCCGGCGCCGAGCAGTGGCACGAAGAGCAGTCCGAAGACGATGATCGCGAGGGTGACCCAGATCAGGGTGCGGCGGCGGCCGAAGCGGTCGGCCCAGGGCCCGGAGGCGAGGGTGAACACGCCGAAGAACAGCACGCCGGCGATCATCATCAGCACAAAGGTCGTGTAGCTGTAGCCGAGGCCCGCGACGGGAGCGGTTGTCGCCGCGCGGCCGTAGCTCAGGCTGAACGTCGTCATCAGGTAGAACAGCACGTAGGTCGCGAGCATGATGAAGGTTCCGAGGATCAGTTCGCGCCAGTTGGACTTGAACACCGCGGCGAGCGGGAGCTTGTGCACCCGGTTCGTGCGCGTGGCCTTCGTGAAGGCGTCGCTCTCGACGAGGCGCAGCCGCACCCACAGGCCGATGATGACCATCACCGCGGAGAACAGGAACGGCACCCGCCAGGCCCACTCGAGGAACGCGGTGGACGGCCGGGTCGGGTCGTCGCTCGGCAGCAGCGTGGCGATCAGCAGGAACAGGCCGTTCGCGATGATGAAGCCGATCGGCGCGCCGACCTGCGGGAAGGTTCCGTACCAGGCGCGTTTGCCCTTCGGAGCGTTTTCGGTCGCCACGAGGGCGGCACCGCTCCACTCTCCGCCGAGCGCGAAGCCCTGGGCGAGGCGCAGCACGACGAGCAGCAGCGGGGCGAACCAGCCGACCTGGGCGTAGGTCGGGAGCAGTCCGATCAGGAAGGTCGCGATGCCCATCGTGAGCAGCGCGCCGACGAGGGTCGCCTTGCGGCCGACCTTGTCGCCGAAGTGCCCGAAGACGAGGGCGCCGACGGGACGGGCGACCATGGCCGCGCCGAAGACCGCGAAGGAAGCGAGCAGCGCCGTGGTCTCATTGCCGGTCGGGAAGAAGAGGTGCGGGAAGACGAGAACCGCCGCGGTCGCGTAGACGTAGAAGTCGTAGAACTCGATCGTGGTGCCGATGAGGCTCGCGAGCACGACGCGGCTGCGGGGGTTGGTGGGCGCCTGCGGCTCGGGGGTTGCGGCTGACGGATGCGACAGTGTGGATGAGGACATGGAAGAGAGTCATTCCGTGGTGAGGGGGCGTGATCGGGCGTGTCGACCCGTGCGGGAGCGCCGGCGTCGATCAGGCGTCGTGCCCGCGCGGGGGTACCCGGAGGGAGGTGTCCGCTTGTGGCGGTCACTCTGCACCATACGTCCGTGACTCGTCGGACTCAAATCCTGAGGCGAACCGTCGCCCAATCGGGACTTTCCGTTTCCGGGGCCGAGGGTGCGAACGGATGCCCCTGCCGGCATCCGCTCCCAGTGACCGATCTCGGGTATTACGAATTCGGCATACGGAGGGCGCGCAGCACCTGGGCGGTGTTGATTGCAGCGGATGCCGCTTCCTCGCCCTTGTCCTCCTTCGAACCAGGCAGGCCGGCCCTGTCGAGGCCCTGCTGCTCGTCGTCGAGGGTGAGCACGCCGAAGCCGACCGGCTTTCCGGTGTCGAGGGCGACCCGGGTGAGACCGTCCGTTGCGGCAGCGGACACGTACTCGAAGTGCGGGGTGCCGCCGCGGATGATCACGCCGAGCGCGACCACGGCATCCGCCCCATTTTCGAGGGCGACCTTCGCGGCGACCGGCAACTCGAAGCTGCCCGGCACGCGCACGAGCGAGAACGTGGCGCCGGATGCCTCGAGTACCCGGGTGGCGCCGGCGATCAGCCCATCGGTGATGACGTCGTGCCAGCGGCCGGCGATGATGACGATGGTGAGGCCCGTGCCGTCGACGACGACCGTGGGCGAGCCTGCTCCACTCATAGTGCGAGTCCTTTCACGATGTCCCGGTCGGCCAGGTGGTGGCCCATGCGTTCGCGTTTCACGGCGAGGTACTCCTGGTTGTCGATGCCCACGCCGACGATGAGCGGAACGCGTTCGACGACCGTGACCCCGTGCTCTTCGAGCTGGCGGAGCTTCTCGGGGTTGTTGGTGAGCAGGCGCACCGAGGAGATGCCCATCTGGTCGAGGATCGCGCTCGCGGCGCCGTAGTCTCGGGCGTCGGCGGGCAGGCCGAGCGCGAGGTTCGCGTCGATCGTGTCGAGGCCCTGTTCCTGGAGCTTGTATGCCCGCAGCTTGTTGATCAGGCCGATGCCGCGACCCTCCTGGCCGCGCAGGTAGATCACGATGCCGCCCTCGGCCTGGATGGTTTCGAGAGCCGCGTCGAGCTGCGGTCCGCACTCGCACTTGAGCGAACCGAAGGCCTCCCCGGTGAGGCACTCGGAGTGCACCCGCACGAGGGCGCCGTCCCTGGGCGTCCCCGAGACGAGGGCGACGTGGTCCGCTCCGGTCATCCGGTCGCGGTATGCCCGGATCTGGAAGTCGCCGTGCCGGGTCGGCACGGTCGTCTCGACCTCGAAGTCGACGCGCGGGGATTCCCGGATGGCGTGCGCGGTCGGCAGCTCGGAGTCCGCGTGGAACTCGTCGAGGTAGGCGATCAGGTCGGCGATCGTGATCACGAGCACACCCTCGCGTTCGCCGAGCTCGAGGAGGCCGGGCAGGCGCATCATCTCGCCGTCCTCTGCGACGATCTCGGAGATTCCGGCGACGGGGGCGAGCCCGGCGAGTTTCATCAGGTCGACGGCAGCCTCGGTGTGGCCGTCGCGTTCGCGCACGCCGCCGTCCTTCGCGCGCAGCGGCATGATGTGGCCCGGCCGGTGCAGGCTCGAGGGGGTGGATGCCGGGTCGGCGAGCACGCGCAGGGTGTGGGCACGGTCCGCGGCGCTGATGCCGGTGCTCAGCCGGTCGGCGGCGTCGACGGAGATCGTGTAGTTCGTGCCGCGGGGGTCTTCGTTGTTCGGCACCATGATCGGCAGGTTGAGCTTGTCGGCGAGCTCATTGGTCATCGGCGCGCAGATGAACCCCGAGGAGTAGCGCACGGTCCACGCGAGCCATTCCTGGGTGGCCATCTGCCCCGAGATGATCACGTCACCCTCGTTCTCCCTGCCTTCGTCGTCGGCGACGATGACCGGCTTGCCGAGACGCAGTTCCGCGAGCGCGCTGGGGATGTCTGCGAGGCTCATGAGTGACTCCTTCGTGATCCTGCGTCCGCGAGGGCGAGCATGCGCTCGACGTGGCGGGCCAGGATATCGGTTTCGATGTTGACGTGCTCTCCGACCGTTCGTTTTCCGAGCGTGGTGGCCGTGAGGGTTTCGGGGATGAGGGAGACTTCGAACCACTGCTCGGGTTCGGTCGCCGGGCTGATCGTGCTGACCGTGAGGGAGACCCCGTCGACGGCGATCGAGCCCTTGTTCGTCACGAGGGGCGCGAGTTCGGGGGAGAGGCTGAACCGCAGCACGCGCCAGGCGTCGCCAGGGGTGACCGCGAGCAGCTCGCTCGTGCCGTCGATGTGGCCCTGCACGATGTGTCCGCCCAGGCGCCCGCCGACGAGGGCGGCGCGCTCGAGGTTGACCGGGGTCCCTGGCCCCGCCTCGGAGAGGGTCGACATGCGCAGGGTCTGCGCCATCACGTCGGCGGTGAACGTTTCCGGCGTGCGCTCCACGACGGTCAGGCAGACGCCGTTGACGGAGATCGAGTCGCCGATCGCGGCCCCGGACACGGCGAGAGGCCCGCGGACGGTCAGGCGTACGGCATCCGTGCCGTGTTCGACCCGGTCGACGGTGCCGAGTTCCTCGATGATTCCGGTGAACATGTCAGATCCTTGTCTCTGTGTGTGCGGTTTCCGCGTGCGGGAAGTCCAGGGGCCGGGCGATCACGAGCAGGTCCTCGCCGAGGCGCTCGATGCCCTCGACCGTGAGCCGGCGTTGCTGGTCGATCCCGGTCACGCCGATGTCGCCGACGGCGAGCCGGCCGCCGCCGAGCAGGGTCGGAGCGAGGTAGACGAGGTATTCGTCGACGAGCCCGGACCCGACGAAGGCGCTCGCGAGTCCCGGTCCGCCCTCGATGAATGCGCTGCGGATGCCGCGGGCGTGCAGGTCGTGGAGGATCTCGTTGAGGTCGGGGCCGGGGTAGAACAGCGGCGGATGCGGGTGGTGCCGGATAGTGGCATCCGCGGGCACCGCGCGGGTGCCGATCACCACGGGGATCGGCTGGTTGGGGAGCAGGCTTCCGTCGGCGGCACGGGCGGTGAGGGCCGGGTCGTCGGCGAGCACGGTGCCGGTGCCGACGAGGATCGCGCCTGCGGCCGTGCGCCGCCGGTGCACGTCGAGGCGGGCATCCGGGCCGGTGATCCAGCGGCTCGAGCCGTCGGCCGCGGCGGTCCGGCCGTCGAGGCGCGAGGCCCACTTGCGCGTCACGAACGGGCGGCCGAGCCGCGCGGCGACGAGCCAGTCGGCGAGGAAGGCTTCTCCCTCGTCGGCGAGCACCCCGCCGACGACTTCGACGTCGGCGGCGCGGAGTCGCTCTGCGCCGCCGGACGACGCGCGGCCGGGATCGGAGACGGCGAAGATCACCCGGCTCACGCCCGCTTCGATCAGGGCGACGGCGCAGGGGCCGGTGCGGCCGGTGTGGTTGCACGGTTCGAGGGTGACGATGACGGTCGCGCCGCGGGCGGATCCGGCCGGGAGGTGCGACAGGGCGTCGACCTCGGCGTGGGCAGTGCCGGCGCCGCGGTGCCAGCCTTCTGCCAGGACGACGCCGTCCGGGTCGACGATGACGCAGCCGACCCGCGGATTCAGTCCGGTGGCCGGGCCATTGGCGGCGAGGGAGAGGGCGCGCCGCATGAGCATGTCACGCTCGGTGTCCTGGATCATTCCCGCCCCATTCGTTTCTGCAACGAACTCCGGGGGTGGACTGTGGGTACGCGTACGCCACAATCCTTCGGCGGGCCCCGAAGGTCCAACCGAATCGTGCGCCTCTCATCCGGACTTTAACCGTCGGTGCTGGAATTTCACCAGCTCAACCGTTTCGCCCTGGGGCGGAACGGGTCGCGGACTTTCACCGCCGGTTCGGATTTACACCGACCCCGGAGCACGTTTCTTGCTTCTAGTTATAGCCCAACGCCACCACTCCCGGATAATTCCCTCCCGGCCCTGTGCAGGATTTGGACGTTTTCTTACGACCCGACCAGGGCCCGGGCGGTGCCCTCGTCGATGAACAGGTCGGTGATGAGGCCGGCGGCCAGCGCGCCGCGCAGGCTGTCCACCTTGGAGGTGCCTGCGACAACGCAGATGCGCCGCGGGGTGCGGCGCAACACCGACAGTTCCGGTCCGGTCCCGCGGTCGTTGAGCGGGATGCCGTCTGTCGAACCGTCCGCGCGGTAGAAGACTGTCGCAACGTCGCCGACGACCCCGGCGTCGCTGAGCGCCGTGAACTCCTCGTCGTCGAGGTAGCCGCCGACATACACGTGACTGGGAACCATGGAGAAGGGCGATCCCACGCTGAAGAGGGCGACATCCATGTTGCCCTGCATTTCCAGCAACCGGCGCAGTCCGCGTTCACGCCAATAGGCCGTGCGTGTGGCCGGGTCGTCGAAGAAGGTGGGAACCGGGAACTGCTCCAGGCGGGCGTCGAACGCGTTGCTGAATCGCCGCAGGATCTCATTGGCGTAGTCGAGGCCCGTGCTGCGGGTGTTTCCGGCGCCGTTCAACTGCACGATCTGCGCGTTGTGGGTGCGCTTCGGTGTCAGGTGGCGGCTGACGGCATTCATCGTGGAGCCCCAGGCGATGCCCATGATCATGTTCGAGTCGAAGAATTCGCCGAGAATCCGTGCAACGGACAGGGCAACTCGCTCCAGCCTGTCGACGTCGCTGGCATAGTCGGGCACCGGCAGAACGTGCGCGGTGACCTGGAACCGGTCCAGGATCAGCTTCTCGACCCGGCTGGGAGCATCGAGCGGAGAGCGGATCTGGATGTCGACCAGCCCGCTGGCCCTGGCCTGGCTGAGCAGGCGTGACACCGACGAACGGGAGGTGTGCAGCTCCTGCGCGATGGCCTCCATCGTGAGGTCCTGCACGTAATACAGCTGCGCCGCGGTGAGGGCGTCCGAGGTGCGGTCGGACAGGGGCGGATCATTCGGATGGATCACGGCGACTCCTTGCACATATGTTCACGGTTCTTGACCGTTTGTGTAGAACTTAGCAGGGTAGGAGAAGTCTCCCGTCCCGCATAGTTTCCCAGCCGCAAAGAAGTGAGCGAATCAGTGCCGTCAACTCCCGATCAGTCATCCTCCGCCCGTCCGCTGTCCGGAGCCGCCGCCCAGGCCGCCCTGCAGCAACTCCCCCGGGCCCAGGTGCTCATCATCGGAGCCGGGATCAACGGCATCGCGACCTTCCGTGACCTGGCGATGCAGGGCATCGACGTCGCGATCGTCGACAAGGGCGACTACGTCTCCGGCGCCTCGTCGGCCTCCTCCCACATGATCCACGGTGGTGTGCGCTACCTCGAGAACGGGGAATTCCGCCTGGTCAAGGAGTCGGTCGAGGAACGCAACAGCCTGCTGAAGATCGCCCCGCACTACGTCAAGCCCCTCAAGACGACCATTCCGATCTACTCCACCTTCTCCGGGGTGATGTCGGCGCCGATGCGCTTTCTCACTCACCGCCAGGCTGCGGCCCAGGAACGTGGCGCCTTGCTGATCAAGATCGGCATGATGCTCTACGACTCCTTCTCCCGCGACGGCGGCACGGTGCCCCGGCACGAGTTCCTCGGCAGGAAGGCCTCGCTCAGACTGCTGCCGCGCCTCAACCCGGGCCTGAAGTACACGGCCACTTACTTCGACGCCTCGATGCACGACCCCGAGCGCCTCGCGCTCGACGTGCTGGCCGACGGCCTGGCCGCCGGTGCGCACGCGCGCAGCGCCAACTACATCGAGGCCATCGGCATGGATGCCGCGGGCGTGCGTCTTCGGAACGCGGTCACCGGCGCCGAATTCAGCTTCGAGGCCGACATCGTCGTGAACACGTCCGGGCCCTGGACCGACCTCACGAACACGGCCCTCGGCCAGACCAGCACGTACATGGGCGGCACCAAGGGGTCGCACATCGTGCTCGACAACCGGGAGCTTCTCGCGGCAACGGGTGGCCGCGAAATCTTCTTCGAGCACAAGGACGGCCGCATCGTGTTGATCTACCCGCTTGCGGGCCGGGTGCTGGTCGGCACCACCGACCTCGAACACGATATGACCCAGCCCGCGCGCTGCACTGAGGCCGAGGTCGACTACTTCTTCGATCTCGTCAAGCACGTTTTCCCGGATGTGGCCGTCGACCGCTCAGAGATCGTCTTCCGGTTCGCCGGTGTGCGTCCGCTGCCGCGGCACGACGACGAGGCGCCGGGGTTCGTCTCCCGCGACTACCGCATCGAGTCCCGTCCGCTCGGTGCCCGACCGGGCACCCTGCTCAGCCTCGTCGGCGGCAAGTGGACGACGTTCCGGGCCCTCGCCGAGCACCTGAGCGGTGACATCCTCGCCGTGCTCGGCCGCACCCGGGTCGTGTCGACGGCCGGCCTTCCCATCGGCGGCGGTCGCAACTTCCCGTCGACGGATGCCGCGCACCGGGTGTGGATCGTCGCGAACGGCGACGAGGTCGGCGCCTCGAGGGCCGACGAACTGCTGACCCGCTACGGCACCCGCGCGGTCGACGTGATCGACTTCATCACCGCGGAACCGGACGAAGCGCTGGAACACCACGCCGATTACTCCCGTCGCGAGATTGAGTTCCTCGCGGCCACAGAATCCGTGGTGCACCTGACCGACCTCGTGCTGCGACGAACGAGCATGGCCTTCCGTGGTGAGCTCAGCCTGGCGCTGCTCGAAGAACTCGCCGGAGTCCTCGCTCCCGTGCTGGGCTGGGATTCCGCGCGCGGGGCAGCCGAGCTCGACCTCGCCGTCGACGTGCTGCGCGACCGGCATGCTGTCGAGCTCACCACGGTCGACGCGGCATCCGCTCCACGCGCGTAGCCCACGATCTGCACAAACGTGCACGCGTGGATGCACCATTGGCCGCGCTGAGCCGATAGGTTTCTCGAGATTCGTTTTACGGCCATCATCGGCCCAAACGTTGTTTCATCACCAACGTCAGCAACTCGGCTTCACTGAACAAGGGTGTCAATGTGGACAATCTCAGTATCGTTTTCCTCTCGGAGCTTGTGGGCACGGCCCTCCTGGTTCTCCTCGGCTGCGGGGTGGTCGCCAACGTGGCCCTCGCCAAGAACAAGGGGCTCGGTGGCGGCTTCCTGATGGTGAACATCGGCTGGGGCCTCGCGGTCTACTCCGGCGTCATCGTCTCCTACAACTCGGGGGCGCACCTGAACCCCGCCGTGACGCTCGGCCTCGTCGCATCGGGCGCGACGGAGTTCGGCTCCAGGGTCCCGGTGAACTTCCTGTCGGTGCTCGTCTACATCGGCGCGCAGATGGTCGGCGCCATCATCGGCGCCGTCTTCTGCTGGCTCGCGTACAAGCAGCACTTCGACCAGGAGCCCGACCCGGCGAACAAACTCGGCGTCTTCTCGACCGGCCCGGCCATCCGCTCCTACGGCTGGAACCTCGTCACCGAGATCATCGGCACCTTCGTTCTGGTCTTCGTCGTGATCGCCTTCGGCGGCGGGCGGCAGGGCACGTCCGGCGGCCTCGCCGCTCTGGGCGCCCTGCCAGTGGCCCTGCTCGTCATCGTGATCGGCACCTCGCTCGGTGGGCCGACCGGGTACGCGATCAACCCGGCCCGTGACCTGGGACCGCGCATCGCGCACTTCATCCTGCCGATCAAGGGCAAGGGCTCGTCAGACTGGGCGTACTCCTGGGTGCCGGTCGTCGGACCCGTCATCGGCGGCGTCCTCGCCGGCCTCGTCTCCACAGCACTCCTGCCGGTCCTCGCCTAGCCCGGCGTCCGCCGGTGGCGCCGGCCGGGGCGGCCGCCTCGCCGGACATTCCCACACAGCTTTCACCTCACCCGCTTAACCTGACACACACACGAATAACGAAGGAGTTATCAATGGCTGACTACGTCATCGCGATCGACCAGGGGACGACCAGCACCCGGGCGATCATCTTCGACAAGGCCGGTTCGATCGTCTCGAACGGCCAGCTCGAGCACGAGCAGATCTTCCCCCGCGCCGGCTGGGTCGAGCACGACCCGATGGAGATCTGGAACAACACCCGCGAGGTCATCGGGCAGGCACTGTCCAAGGCGAACCTGACCCGGCACGACATCGCCGCCGTCGGCATCACCAACCAGCGCGAGACCGCCGTGGTCTGGGACCGCACCACCGGGCTCCCCGTCTACAACGCGATCGTGTGGCAGGACACCCGCACCCAGCCCATCGTCGACCGCCTTGCCGCCACCGAAGGCGTCGAACGCTTCAAGAAGCAGGTCGGCCTGCCGCTCGCCACGTACTTCTCGGGCACGAAGATCGTCTGGATCCTGGAGAACGTCGAAGGCGCCAGGGCCAAGGCGGATGCCGGCGAGCTGATGTTCGGCACGACGGACTCCTGGGTGCTCTGGAACCTCACCGGCGGCCTCGAGGGCGGCGTGCACGCGACCGACGTCACCAACGCGAGCCGCACGCTGTTCATGGACCTCGAAACCCTGCAGTGGGACGACGACATCCTCGCCGCCTTCGACGTGCCCCGGTCGATGCTGCCCGAGATCCGCTCCTCCTCCGAGGTCTACGGCATCGCGAGCGGCCACAGCCTGCTGCGGGAGACCCCGATTTCGGGCATCCTCGGCGACCAGCAGGCCGCGACGTTCGGCCAGGCCGCGTTCGACCAGGGCGAGGCGAAGAACACCTACGGCACCGGTAACTTCCTGATCTTCAACACCGGCACCGAGATCGTGCACTCCCAGAACGGGCTGCTCACGACCGTGGGCTACAAGCTCGGCGACGGCGAGACGCACTACGCGCTCGAGGGCTCGATCGCCGTCACCGGAGCCCTGGTCCAGTGGCTGCGCGACAACCTCGGCATCATCGGTTCGGCCTCAGAGATCGAAGCGCTCGCCCTGTCTGTGAAGGACAACGGCGGCGCCTACTTCGTACCGGCGTTCTCCGGCCTGTTCGCGCCGTACTGGCGTGCCGATGCCCGTGGTGCACTCGTTGGACTGACCCGCTTCGTCAACAAGGGCCACATCGCCCGGGCAGCACTCGAGGCGATCGCGTACCAGTCGCGTGAGGTTCTCGACGCGGTCAACGCTGACTCTGGCGTTCCGCTCACCGAGCTCAAGGTCGACGGCGGCGCGGCGGCCAACGACCTGCTGATGCAGTTCCAGGCCGACATCCTCGGAGTCTCGGTGGTGCGCCCGGTCGTGGCGGAGACGACCGCCCTGGGCGCCGCGTATGCGGCCGGCCTCGCGGTCGGCTTCTGGAACGACCTCGACGAACTCCGCGCCAACTGGCAGGAGGACGCCCGCTGGGAGCCCCAGCTCGACGTCGCCGAGCGTGACCGCCTCCTCCGCAACTGGAAGAAGGCCGTCACCAAGTCCCTCGACTGGGTGGACGAGGACGTCCTCTAGCTCACTGCGCTCGAGCGATACCGGCGTATGTGGCCGATTCGGACAGTTGCGGCCCGCGGGCCGGCAACAGTTGTCCGAATCGGCCACAGTCGTCTCGGCCGTGTGCCTCAGGGCGCGCGGGCGGGTGGTCAGCGGGGCGGGAGCAGGCCGACGCGGTCGTACGCACGGGCGAGGGTGGCATCGGCAACGGATGCCGCCCGCGCGGCGTTGACGGCCAGCAGGCGGTCGAGCTCGGCCGGGTCGTCGAGCAGCTCGATCACCCGGGCGCGGATCGGACCGAAGGTACCTGTGACGACCTCGGCGAGGCCCTTCTTGAGGTCCCCGTAGCCGCGGCCGGCGTATTCGTCCTCGAGGGACTGGACCGTGCGCCCGGCCATGGTCGAGTAGATCGTGAGCAGGTTGGCCACGCCGGGCTTGTTCTCCCGGTCGAAGACCACGCCGCCATCGGCATCCGTCACCGCGCGCATGATCTTCTTGGCGGTGACCGAGGGCTCATCGAGCACCCAGATCACGCCGGCGTGCGACTCTGCCGACTTCGACATCTTCGACAGCGGGTTCTGCAGGTCGTAGATCTTGGCGGTCT
>NZ_JASJVF010000082.1:0-12845 GCF_035019805.1 Cryobacterium sp. 10I1 | reverse complement strand
TGTCGTTCAGACGTGGGGCGATCGCGCTCACGAGGTACCAGGCCGCAAAGGCAAGCGTCAGGCTGAAGGTCGTGATCACGTACGCGCCGAAGGCCTTGGCGATCTGGACCGCGAAGTGGCCGACGCCGCCGCTGCCGGCGTGGATCAGCATCCGCTCGCCCGGGGTCACCTCGGCGATGTCGACGACCATTTCCCACGCGGTCAGCGCAGCGACAGGCACGGCGGCGGCTTCGATGTGGCTCAGCGTCGACGGTTTGCGGGCGACGCTCATGCTCGAGACGGCGACGTACTCGGCGTAGCTGCCCGTCGTGCGGGGGAAGCGGGTCATGCCGTAGACCTCGTCACCGGGCTGCAGAGGGAAGGCCTCGTACGGCGAGCTCACCACGATTCCGCTGAAGTCGTAGCCGAGCACGGCGGGGAATGCCGGGATTGCCGCCGCCACGCCAGAGCCGGCCCGGGTCTTCGCGTCGATCGGGTTGACGCCCGCGGCGACGACCCGCACGATGAGCTCGTCGAGTACGGGGATCGGCGTCGGCACGGTGTCCAGGTGTAATTCCCCGGCCGCGCCGGTGCGGTCGATGACGAGGGCACGCATGGTCGGGGGCACGTTCGTTGCATTTCCCATGAGTCCATTGTCTCCCGGCGGGCACCGGGTGGACAGCCTGAGAAACCGTCGGCCACCGGCCGGATTCGGTTAGCTACGTGACTCGATCTGGGGGTGCGAAAACGACGGATGTGCCTCACCTTGGGGGCTTGGAGGTCTGGATTTGCCCTGTCGCGCCGTCGTAGTCTGTCCACATAAAGGGGGACCGAAGTCCTCATTTAGGGGGACCGTTCGAGTCGAGCTCCACCGGGTGACCGGCGTGGCTTTGGCCTGTATTCGGTGACCCGTTGCCCGAGTGGAGTTTCGCGCCGCACCCGAAGTGGCGCGATCCTTCCCACCCGGGCAACGAACGAACTGTCCTTCCCACATTGGTCGGCCGAATCTCGGCCTGCAACTACCCTGATGCCCGTCGCGGCGTCGAAAAGGATCCATCATGAACAAGCTTCTCAAAGGCTCCCTCGCTGGCGCGGTCGGCGTGGCGCTCCTCCTCGGCGGTGCGGGCACCTTCGCCTCGTGGAACTCGACGGTGACCGCTGGTGGCGCTGCGACGATCGCGGCCGGCACCTTGTCCGTTACCGAGCCGACGCCCGCCGCGCCCGGAACCTGGACGAGCACGGTGGGAACGAACGCGCCGGTCCCGATCACGAGCATCGCGGCATACAAGGCAGTCCCCGGTGATGTTCTCACCTACACCAAGGTGCTCAACATTTCAGCCACAGGCGACAACCTGAAGGCGACGCTGTCCCTGAGTGGGGCCGCGATCACTGCGACGTCGTCGAGCACATTCGACACGAAGCTGGCGACGGCACTGAGCAGCAGCGCCGCCCTCACCGCCAACTTGACCGCCGTTACCGGTGGATACTCGGTCGTCAAGGGAGCGACAACCGTGACGGTCACAGCGACCATCACCTGGCCATTCGGCACCTCCGTCGACAACTCCGCCCAGGGCGGTTCCGTAAATCTCAGCAACTTCTCGGTCCTCCTGACCCAGATCTAGTCGGTCCCGCCGGTGCGTCTGGTCTCGGCCAGACGCACCGGCTTCCTAGCCTCAGAAACACTGTTGGTCGATGAATTGGGGTGCACATGTTTCCCCTCCAAACGTCTTCCCGCATGGTTCGGATCCAGTCAGTCCTTCGAAAAGGCCTGCGAGCCGCGACGCGTGTCCCCTCTTTTCGGACCATCGTCTCGACCGCGGTCTCTGTGGCGGCCGCGATCTGCCTTGCGGTCCTCGGCGCTGGTGGCTCATACGCATACCTCAATGCGAGTGCCCCGGTGTCTGCGGCCACGACCATCAAATCCGGCACCGCGACCCTGACCGTGTCCACTCTCACCCTGCCGACCAGCGTGCTCTACCCCGGCGTCACGGTCAGTGCCCCGGTCACCGTCACCAACGTCGGTAACGTTCCGCTCGCACTCCGGATCGCCGGATTCACTCCGCCGGTTCCGGCGACGACCCTCTCGGCGTCCCTGAGCATCGGCCTCTTCGTCGGTACCTGCCCGGTCGTGCCTGCCCCGACCTGGACCGCAGTCCTCAACACCACCCCGGTCGTCACGAGTCTGGGCAAGACCCTCCCCGTCGGCGGGTCCACCACCCTCTGCGTCTCCGTCACCCTGCCGCTGTCCGCCCCTGCCACGACCCAGGGCCTCTCCGCCGCGAACTTCGGCATCGTCATCGACGGAATCCAGGCCTGAGCCATGTCCACCGTGCAGCGCCGCGCTCCTCGCATCCGTTCGCCCAAACGGATGCTGGCGCTCGCGTTCACCCTCTTCCTTACCCTGGCAGGCACGAGCGTCGCCCAGGCGAGCTGGACCGCGCCGGGGGTGACCGCAATCGCGTCCGTCACGGCCGGCAGCCTGGCCGTCACGCAGACCGGTTTCGACACGCTCGCCGTCCTGTATGACTCGAGCACGCTGTCGGTCACCAAGGTCGTGACCGTTACGAACAAGGGGAACATCCCTGCGCCGTACACGCTGACGCTGACGGCTCCCGCGACGACACTCGCGACCGGCGTCGACCTGCAGACCTGGCCCGTCGCCTCGGCGGCGTCCTGCTCGACCGGGGCGACCTCTACCAGTCCCACCGGCCAGCACTGGACCTCGGCACTGACCTTCTCCGGCAGCGGCGCGACCGCGCTCGCCGTGGGAACGTCCGCATACTTCTGCGTGCGCAGCACGATCACGCAGGCGCAACGCTTCGCACTCGTCGGTATCTCCGCAGTGCCGACCGTCACCCTCACCTCGAGCGTCGGCAACTGGGCGATCGCCCCGCTCGCCATCTACGCGACCCAGGCGGTCGCGAACACCCTGACACCCGGCGCGCCCACTGCAACCACGACGGACCACACGGCGACCCTGACCTGGGCCAAACCCGCCGACACAGCAGCCATCATCACCTACCAGGTCTTCCGCAACGGGACCCTGATCGGGACGACGACGGCGCCCACGGTGACCTACACCGACACCGGGCTCGACGTCGGCACGGCGTACAGCTACACGGTCAGGGCCCTCGATGCGGCCGGCGATGCCTCGCCCCTGTCCACAGCTGCAGTCATCGCGACCGCCGGCCCCAATTCCGGGGCCTGGTACAAGGTCAAGAATGCGACGACCGGACTCTGCATCGACGGCGAGAACCAGTCGACGGCGGCCGGAACTGCGATGATCAGCTTCGGCTGCAAGTCGACCGGTTTCGACAACCAGTCCTGGAACTTCTCGAACCCTGCCGGTGTGTCTGCGGTGAAGGCGAAGTACGCCCCTCAGCTCTTCTGGGATACCGGCAGGGGCGCCGCCGCCGGCCTCGCCGCACAACTCCAGAATGCCGGGACCTCGAACCAGAGCTGGCGCATCACGGCCGTCGGGGCTGTTGGAAGCGGTACCTACCGCTTCGTGAACGACAGCGGCCAGTGTCTCGACGTCAGCGGGCAGACCACCGCAACGAACAACATCCAGCTGGAGCAACAGCCGTGCGGTGTTCTCGGGCTGGCCAGCCAGACCTTCACCATGACGTGGGTGGGCTGACATGCGCCCGAACCCGATCCGGGGTCGCCGGGTCGCGGCATCCGCCCTCGGAATCGCTGCGCTCGCCATGTCACTCGCCGTTTCGGGCGTCGCAGCGCCGGCAAGCGCCTCGGCTGGCGCCACTCCGATCGCCCCCGTCGACCTGCTCCTCAGCACCGATGGCGTGACGTTCGCGACGACGCTCAACGCCGGCCTCTTCGACGGCCTCGGCCTGCTCGTCCCGCGCGGCAGCCAGCAGGCCGCCCTCTGGGTGCGCAACCCGACCGCCGCGCCAGCCGAGGTGCGGGTGAGCGCGCACGACGTGCTGCTCCCGTCCGGCGGATACGCCGATCACATCACTCTCGCCGCGTGGAACTCCGGAACCGGCGACACCCTCACCCGCACCCTCCGCAGGCTCGATAGCTGCGCGATCGTCGTGCCCTCGCAGCCGATCGCGGCAGGCGGCACGATGAAACTCGTCGTCACGTTCACCATGGCGGATGTCTCCGGCACTGTCGACCAGGGAGCGAGCGCGAGCCTGGGCTTGCTCGTGGCGATGCGGGATGCCGTTGCCGGCCCGTTCGCGGCGTCTCCGTGTGACGATCCGGGAACGGTCGTGCCGGCATTTCCCGGCGCTCCGCCGACGCCGTTGACCCCGACCGCCACGACTCCGACGGCGTACCCGGCAGTCGTCGGCAGCGGAATCCTCGCGCACACCGGCGTCGAACCGCCCGCACCCGTGCTGGTCGTCGGCGGCCTGTTGCTCGGGATCGGCATCTTTCTCCTGCTCGCCCGCCGTCGCCGCCCTGAGGAGGACCGCGAATGACCAGCACCCAGCTTCAGTCTGCACCGGAACACTCGCCGGCACCCGCGGCATCCGTGCCCGGTGCGGCCGCGAACGAGGCCCCTGCGCCCGTCGACCCGCCCGACAAGAGCCTGCTGCACTACCTCGGGCTCGCGGTCAGCGGAGCGATCCTGCTCCTCGTGGTCGCCCTCGCGCTGCTGCTGATCGTGGTCCCCAAGGTCACGGGGTCGACCCCGCTCACCGTGCTGACCAGTTCGATGGAACCCACCCTGCCGCCCGGAACGCTCATCATCGTGCGCCCGGTCACCCCGGACGAGATCCGCATCGGCGACGTCGTCACATACCAGATCCGCTCGGGGGAGCCGGGCGTCATCACCCACCGGGTCACCGCGATCAGCTCGAGCTCCGAAGGCGGACGCACCTTCACCTTCAAGGGAGACAACAACAGCGTCGCCGATGCAGACCAGGTGCTTCCGGTACAGATCCAGGGGCGCCTCTGGTACTCCGTGCCGTGGGTCGGCTGGGTCAACAACGCCGTCAACGGCCAGAGCCGCAGCTGGATCGTGCCCATCGTCGCCGGGCTGCTGTTCGCCTACATGGGATACATGTTCGCGAGCGGCGCCGTGTCCGCGCTGCGCAAGCGCCGCCGCGCGGCCGCCGCCGTGGCCGCCGGGGCCGCGAGGATCGCGTCTACGCCCGAGCCTGCTGCGCCCGGGTCGCCATTGCGTTGAGCACGTCGATCAACTGGTTCGCGTAACCGACCAGGATCGCGATCTGGTCCTCGTCGCGTTCGATCCAGCGGCATTCCGGCTGCGACCGGATCGGCACGAAGTCCCGGTGCTGCTCCCAGACCAGCAGCGTGCGATCGGCGCCGAGTACGTACTGCTGCCACCAGACCTGCCGCATATAGGAGCGCGGGATGCTGCGCCACGCCTTGTTCGTCGTCTTGATCTCCGAGAGTTCGAGCGTCCGGGCATCCGTGCCCACGCCGTCGGGGGTCGCGAGGTGGCGGCGGTGGCCGGCGGCATGGAACAGGGTCGTGCTCGGTTCGATGCCGTAGTTGTCGAGTACCCAGGACGCGATCACGGGCTCGCGGGCGCGACCGTGGTCGGTGTAGGTGTTGCCGCCGAAGTTGCTGCCGTTCATCTTGTCGTTGGCCGCGTTCTGCACCGATTTGGGAGTGGCGAGCTTGGCGACATCCGTGGCCGTGATGCCCTGGTTGCGGGCGCGCATCCAGGCCGCCCAGTCCGTTGAGTCGGCGACGATGCGCAGCAGGTGCGGGGCGATCGCCGGCGCAGCGACTGCTGCGGTGACGGCGGCGACGGATGCTGCGGCTGCCGAGGAGACCGTGAGTGACCCTGCCGGCTCAAAAAGCGGGAGCAGGGTATCGGTCACCCTCCCCATTGTGCCAGCCGCGACCGCCGTTCCCGCCCAACCGATCCGTCGAATTGGTTGGGCGCGGGGTGCGAACGATGGGGCGGCAGGGGAGGGGCAGAGCGGGCGCGAACCCCATTCACAGGAGCGCCAAGGTCCCCGCATAGGCTTTTCATAGAAAGCTCGCGATACTGAGATCTATGAGCACACGTGAAACAGACCACTCGACCCGCGGGCCGCGTCTCCACAAGGCCGACGGAAGCCCCATTCGAGTGCTCGTCGTCGACGACGAACCCACGCTCACGGATTTGCTCTCGATGGCCCTCCGTTACGAGGGCTGGGAGGTGCGCACCGCAGGCGAGGGACGCCAGGCGCTGACCATCGCCCGCGAGTTCCGGCCGGATGCGATCGTGCTCGACATCATGCTTCCCGACATCGACGGCCTCCAGGTGCTGCAGCGCGTGCGCGCCGACGGCTATGAGACTCCCGTTCTCTTTCTGACCGCGAAGGATTCCCTCGACGACCGCATCGCCGGCCTCACCGCGGGCGGCGATGACTACGTCACCAAGCCGTTCAGCCTCGAAGAGGTCGTCGCCCGGCTGCGCGGCCTGATCCGCCGCTCGACCCTGGCCGTGTCGGACTCCGTCGACCCGCGCATCTCGGTCGGTGACCTCACCCTCGACGAGGACAGCTACGAAGTCTCCCGGGCCGGCGACGCCATCGAGCTCACCGCGACCGAATTCGAACTGCTCCGTTTCCTGATGCGCAACCCACGCCGCGTGCTGAGCAAGGCCCAGATCCTCGACCGGGTCTGGAGCTATGACTTCGGCGGCAAGTCCTCCGTCGTCGAGATCTACATTTCGTACCTGCGCAAGAAGATCGATGCGGGACGCGAGCCGATGATCCACACCGTGCGCGGTGCGGGGTACATGCTGAAAACCGCGTGATGACGCCGACCGACCGGCCGGATTCGCTCGACCCGGCTGACGCGGCTGACCCGACCCACGCGGCTGACGCGGCTGGCGTGGCTGACGTGGCCGACGTTGCCGACCGGACTGACCCGTTCGACCCGGCCGGCTCGCCCGCACGACCCGGCCCGCAGCATCCGTCACGTCGACCGCAGTGGGTCGGCCGCCCGCGGTGGCTGCGGCGTCCGCTCTGGCTGCGACCCGGACGCGCCCCCTGGACCCTGCGCCGCCGGCTCGTGCTCGCCGTCGTCGGCCTGCTCGCCCTCGTGAGCATCTCGATCGGTGTCGTGAGCGTCACCGTGCTGCGCGCCAACCTGCTCGCGGGCCTCGACCAGCAGGTGAGCTCCGCCGCCGAACGGTCGCACTCGATGCTCGAGGGCCGCCGCGACAACGACCTCGGCGCCGCGCTGCCGGTGTTCGTGCCCTCCGCGAGCGTCATCCTCAACGGCCCCGGCCAGCCGGGCACTCTCGCCCTCGTCTTCTACGATTCCACCCTCACAGCCGGCTACACCGACGACACCGGCACGATCGTCGCACTCACGGCCCACCAGGTCGACCTCCTCGTGCAGAAGGCCGATATCCTCGCGAGCCAGACCGGTACCGCGCAGCCCGTCACCGTCGACCTCGGCGGCGATGTCGGTAACTACCGGATCCTCGCAAGTTCGAGCCGCACCGGCACCCTCTCGATCGTCGGCCTCCCGCTCAGCACGGTCGACGGCACCGCGACGCAGCTCGCCATGATCATCGGCGTCGTCTCCCTCGTCGGCATCATCGTCGTCGCGATCCTCGCGATGTGGATCGTGCGCCTCGCACTTCGCCCGCTGCAGCGCGTCACGGCAACGGCCGCCCGCGTCTCGGAACTCCCGCTCGACCGCGGCGAGGTCAGCCTCGTCGACCGGGTCCCCGCCGCGGACACCGACCCCCGCACCGAGGTCGGCCAGGTCGGCTCCGCGCTCAACCGCATGCTCGACCACGTCGACCTCGCCCTCGAGACCCGGCAGGCGAGCGAGAACAAGGTACGGCAGTTCGTCGCGGATGCGAGTCACGAGCTCCGCACGCCCCTCGCCTCGATCCGCGGTTACTCCGAGCTCACCCGGCGCTCCGGCCAGGAGCTGCCGCCGGACGCCCTGCATGCCCTCAGCCGGATCGAATCCGAGTCGGTTCGGATGACCGGGCTCGTCGAGGACCTTCTGTTGCTCGCCCGCCTCGACGAGGGCCGCGAACTCGAACACGGCACCGTCGACCTCACGAGCCTGCTCGTCGACGTCGTCAGCGATGCGCACGCGGCCGGCCGAGACCGGGTGCTCAACCTCGAGCTTCCCGATGAGCCGATCCAGGCCATTGGCGACACGCCCCGGTTGCACCAGGTCTTCACCAACCTGCTCGCGAACGCGCGCATCCACACCCCGCCGGACACGACCGTCGAGGTCGCGCTGTCCGAGCAGGACGGCCGTGCGATCGTGACCGTGACGGATGACGGCCCCGGCATCCCGGCGAACCTGCAGACGACCCTTTTCGAGCGTTTCGCCCGCGGCGACAGCTCGCGGTTCCGCGGAACCGGAAGTACCGGACTCGGCCTCGCCATCGTCCAGGCTGTCGTGACCGCGCACCAGGGAGAGGTCACGGTGTCGAGCCGGCCGGGCCGCACCGAGTTCCGGGTGTCGCTCCCGCTCGCCTGACCCGCGGCGTGGCGCGGGCTACGGGGTGTTGAGCTGGGCGAGGAGCGTGGCGAGCTGGTGCAGGTCGTCCGTCGGCCAATCGCTCAGGCGCTTGTGCACGATCGCGGTCTCACCGTTCCGTACGGCGTCGAGTTTGGCCCGTGCCAGGTCGGTGACGGCGAGGAACCGGGCGCGGCCGTCGTCCGGGTCGACTTCCGTGCGCACGAGACCGAGTTCGCAGAGCTGCTTCGCCTGGCGGCTGATCACGCTCTTGTCCACGTAGAGCGCAGCGGCGACCGCGCTCGAGTGCGTCGGCCCGTAGCGCTCGATGTGGCGCAGGAGCTTGAACGCGAACGGCTGCAGCGACGCGTCGATGAAGAGCGCGGCATCCCGCATGCTCGCCCGGATCAACCCGGCGAGCACGCTCAGCTGCTCCTCGACCTCGGCGATCGCCGTCGCCGACTCAGCGCCCGGTGCGTCCTCCCGCTCGTCGGTGTGCGTGGACGCTGTCGGAGTCCCCTGGATCATGGTCACAGACTACTGACTCTGTGCGCGCCGGGCTGGTCGTCTCGCGGCAGGTGAATCACCCCGGTCGGGTTGTTGAGCCCGGCGGGGGCGAGGCCGGCGGATGCCGCGCTCACCTCGATCAGGATGTCTTCCATCTCCTCGACCTCGGTTTCGCGCTCGGCAGCGCGCCCGGCTTTGTCCTCTGCGGCGCGCTCCGCGGCAGTCACGCCGGTGTGCCCGGCCGACGTGCCGTCCCCGGAACCTTCGCGGGCCCTGGCAATGCCCGTCTTCCGGCCGAGGGACGCGTTCGGCAGCAGGGTGACCATCACGAGGGTGATCACGGCGAGCGGGATGCCGAGAAGGAAGACCGTGCCGACGCCGGACCCGTACGCGGATTCGACGAGGGTGCGCACCGCGGCCGGGAGGTCCGCGATGCGCGGGATGGCGCCGGAGCCGAGCGCGCTCGCCGCGGCCATCTTGTCGGCGGCGCTGAGCGCGCCGACGCCGTCGGTGATGTGCTGCGCGACCGCCGTGCCGAGCACGGAGCCGAGCACCGAGACGCCGATCGTTCCACCGAGGCTGCGGAAGAAGGTGACGCTGCTCGTGGCGACGCCGAGGTGCCTGACCTCGATCGAGTTCTGCACGACGAGCACGAGGTTCTGCATCAGCATGCCGAGGCCGGAGCCGAGCACGAACATGTAGACGCCGACGAGCACGAGATCGGTCCGGTAGTCGAGGGTCCCGAGGAACAGCAAGCCGACGATCACGAGCGCTCCGCCCGAGACCATGATCGCCTTCCACTTGCCCGTGCGGCTGATCAGGGTGCCGAACGTGACCGAACAGATCAGGTAGCCGCCCATCATCGGGATGGTCAGCAGGCCGGACTGGGTCGGCGTGGCTCCCCGGGCGAGCTGCATGTACTGGCTGAGGAAGACGGAGGTGCCGAACATGGACACGCCGACCGAGATGCTCGCGATCACCGCGAGGGTGAAGGTGCGGTTCTTGAACAGTGTGAGCGGGATGATCGGCTCGCTGACCGTGAACTCCACGAACACCGCGGCGACGAGCAGCACGACAGCGCCGCCGACCATCAGGAACGAGGGCACGGATGCCCACTCGAACTGGGTGCCGGCGATGGTCACCCAGATCATCAGGAGCGACATGCCCGCAGTGATGAGGATCGCGCCGAGGTAGTCGATCTTGACGACCCGCTTGACCCTGGCCGGGAGGTGCAGGGTGCGCTGCAGCAGGATGATCGCGAGGATCGCGACGGGCAGTGCGATAAAGAAGTTCCAGCGCCAGCCGAAGGCGTCCGTCACGACACCGCCGAGGAGCGGACCGCCCACGGTGCCGAGGGCGAGGACCGCGCCGAAGAGACCGGCATAGCGGCCGCGGTCACGGGGGCTGATGATGTCGGCCATGATGATCTGGCTGAGCGCGGCGAGGCCGCCGGCGCCGAGGCCCTGCAGCACCCGGAAGCTGATCAGGGTGCCGGTGTTCTGCGAGAAGCCCGCGAGTGCGGAACCGAGGACGAACACCACGAGGGAGAGCTGGATGAGCAGCTTGCGGTCGAAGAGGTCGGCGAACTTGCCCCAGATCGGCGTGCTCACGGTCGTCGCGAGCAGGGTCGCCGTGACGACCCAGGTGTATGCGGACTGGTCACCGTGCAGGTCGGAGAGGATGAGCGGCAGCGACGTGCTGACGACGGTCCCGGCGAGGATCGAGACGAACATGCCCATCAGCAGGCCGGAGAGGGCCTCGAGTACCTGCCGCTTCGACATCGGCGTGTCCGAGTCGCGGTGGGGGAGGGGCTGCCGGTCCTGCGGGTTCTGCGGTGGAGCGGTACGAACGGATGAAACGCGAGACATGAAACTCCTGGGGCGTGTAATTGACAAGCATCAACTATATCTCGATAGTGGACTCAGGTCAACTACCTATGCCGTTCCGCTCACGGGCTGAGGGGCGGATGCCGCGATTTGCGCCCGCCAGCGGCATCCGTTACAGTGAACGAAGCCAAAGACCGCCGGTTGTCGCTGCCCAGTAATGGACAGTGACCGAAGGTTCACTCATGTGAACAGCCCGCGCAGGAATCGAAGTTCAGTTTCAGTTCGCAAGGACTGCTCAGCTCCGGCGCTTGCGCTGGGGCTTTTTTCATGTCTGCGCCCCGGGCTACCGGCACATGAAACCAAGAGGAGCGCCATGGCGAACAAGGAAGCAACGGTCGCCGAGCTGACGGAGAAATTCCAGAGCTCGACCGCCGTTCTGCTCACCGAGTACCGCGGTCTCACTGTTGCGCAGCTCAAGACGCTGCGCGTTTCCATCAGTGCGGACGCCACGTACGCCGTGGTAAAGAACACGCTCACCAAGATTGCGGCCAACAACGCCGGCATCACGTCGTTTGACGACGAACTCGCCGGCCCGTCCGCCATCGCCTTCGTGCACGGAGACCCCGTCGCCGTCGCGAAGACCCTGCGTGCCTTTACCAAGGCAAACCCTCTCCTGGTAGTGAAGGGTGGTTACTTCGACGGTAGCCCGCTCACTGCCGAAGAGGTAGGCAAGCTCGCCGACCTCGAGTCCCGTGAAGTGCTGCTGGCCAAGCTGGCCGGCGCGTTCAAGGCCTCGCTGTTCGGAGCCGCATATCTGTTCAACGCACCGCTTTCGAAGGCTGTTCGCACCATCGAAGCACTGCGTGAGAAGCAGGAGTCCGCGAACCAGGCATAGGCCTGCTAGCGGTGAGTAACTAAGAAACTATAGGGAGAATAATCATGGCAAAGCTTTCCACCGAAGAATTGCTCGAACAGTTCAAGGGCCTGACCCTCATCGAGCTTTCCGAGTTCGTCAAGGCGTTCGAGGAGACCTTCGAGGTCACCGCAGCAGCCCCCGTCGCCGTCGCCGGTGCCGCTGGCCCCGCCGCCGCCGTTGAAGAGGTCGAAGAGCAGAGCGCCTTCGACGTCATCCTCGAGTCCGTTGGCGACAAGAAGATCCAGGTCATCAAGGTTGTGCGCGAGCTCACCAGCCTGGGCCTCGGCGAGGCCAAGGCCGTTGTCGATGGCGCGCCGAAGGCCGTCCTCGAGGGCGTCACGAAGGAAGCCGCCGAAAAGGGCAAGGCTTCCCTCGAGGCCGCCGGCGCCACCGTCACCCTCAAGTAGTCGGGCCCCCCAGGGGGTTCACTCGAGGTCGACAGGCGTCAGCCGTTCGATTCGCAACACGCCGAGGGCGTCGCATCCACTGGATGCGGCGCCCTCTGCTGTTTAACCCGACCGGACCCGGGCGCGGGCCGATGTCCATAGCCGGGCTATGGACATAGATAGCCAAGCTATGTACAGTGGGGGAATGCCTTCTGACCTTCCCGCACTCCTCGGTGACCTGATCACCGTGAACCACCGGCTCACCCGGGTCGCCGCCCACGCCGCGGACAGCCGGGAGTCGCCGGCCGTCTGGCGCACCCTGAGCGTGCTCCGCCAGCTCGGCCCGATCCGCCTCGGCGAGATCGCCGCCCGCAGCCGCATCTCGCAGCCGACCGCGACCAAGCTCGTCGCACACCTCGTCGGACGCGGCTGGGCCGCCCGTCTCGCCGACCCGCTCGACGCCCGCGTCACGAGCACCGTGATCACTGCTGCCGGCGACGCAGCGCTCTCCGCCTGGCGCAGCGAACTCGCCGAAGCCCTCCTGCCGATGTTCGACGGGCTGGCGGATGCCGAGCTCGCCACGATCCGCAACGCCGTCGACATCCTGCGCGAACGCCTCGACGGCAGCGAGGTGCCCGTGGAGCGGGTGCCCACCGCGGCCGTCACTGCGGCACGTGTGCCTGCGTCTGAGCCTGGCCGTCCGGCCGGAGCCCGCGCATGAGCCGCGTGACCGCGCTGGCGGAACACGGAACCCCTGCCGCAACCGACGTGCACGGACGACGGGAAGGCGCCGGCAGCATCCTGCAC
>NZ_JASJVF010000081.1:0-12927 GCF_035019805.1 Cryobacterium sp. 10I1 | reverse complement strand
CGTTTCCGGTGCGGTAGCCGGCCTTCTTGGCCAGTTCCATCATCGTGGGAACGACCGTACCCTTGGCATCGACGCCGGGCTGAAGGTCGCCGCATACACCCGCAATCCCGCCTGCTGGCAGGCCGGCATCGCTGCGACGGGTCCGTACAGCACCCGGCTCCAGTTCTTCGCCCTCGACATCGAGACCGGCAGCCCGCCCCTCACCCGGGACATGATCACGGGGGTGCAGGAGCTCGGAGTGCGCCCGGTCGTCTATAGCGGAGCGGCGATGTGGCCGCTCCTGATGGGAGAAACGACCGAATTCTCCGACGTCGCCCTGTGGGACACCGCAACCGGTCCCCTCGACTATCCGAGCTGGACTGCCGACGTCCTCGCACCCGAACCGGTGCCGTACGGCGGCTGGAATGACTCGGGCAACCTGCGGATCGGCGTGCAGCAGGAGTTCGAGCGCACCCTGAACGGCGTCAGGGTCGACCTTGATTCCTTCGACGCCGAATTCCTGTATTGAGACGGCCTCCCACCGGTGCCGCCCTCTACTGACGCGAGAAAGCGGATGCCGCGAGCACCTGCTCCGGGGTCGGCCGCACCCCGGTGTACAGCTCGAACTGGTGAGCGGCCTGCAGCGCGATGACCTCGGCCCCGGTCACGACCCGCTTCCCGGCCGCACGCGCCGCGCGGATCAGGGGCGTTTCCGCCGGAAGGGCGACCACATCGAAGACGGTCGTGGCCGCGTCGACGGTGCCGAGCGGGTATGCGAGGCTCTCGGACTCTGCGCCACCGCTCATCCCGATCGGGGTCACGTTGACGATCAGCGGTGCGGTCTCGGCTCCCGGGTCCGGCAGCCACCGGTAGCCGAGCTCGTCAGCGAGCAGGCGACCGCTGGTCTCGTTGCGGGCGATGATGGTTCCGTCGGAGAAACCGGCGTCCCGGAAGGCCGCACCGACGGCCTTCGCCATTCCACCGCTCCCTCGGAGCAGGAACGGTGTGCCCGGATCGATGCCGTGCTCGGCGATGAGCTCGGCAATGGCCAGGTAGTCGGTGTTCGACGCCTTCAGGACCCCGTTGTCGTTGACGATGGTGTTCACCGAGCGGATGGCGGTCGCGGAGGCATCCATCTCGTCGACGAGCGCGATGACGTCCTCTTTGAAGGGCATCGACACGGAGCAGCCGCGGATGCCGAGCGCCCGCACGCCGCCGATCGCCGCGGTGATGTCGGTTGTCGTGAATGCCTTGTAGATGAAGTCGAGGCCGAGCTCGTCGTAGAGGTAGTTGTGGAAACGGGTGCCGATGTTGCTCGGGCGGGCCGCGAGCGAGATGCACAGCTGCGTGTCCTTGTTGAGCGCTGGTTTCATGGTTCTTCTCCCGGGATGAGGTGCGGTCTTTCCACGGTAACCCGGACGCCCCGTCCGAAGGTCCGAGACGGGGTCGAGGAGATCGGGTTCAGGAGATGACCGAGGCTGTCCCGGACACCACGATGCCGCCGGTCTCGGGGATATCGACGGTGAGCAGGCTCGGGCGGCCGACGTGACGGCCCTGGTGGATCAACACTCGCGCCGGGGCGTCGACGAGGCCCAGCGCCCGGAGGTAGCCGCCGACGGAGGCCGCCGCAGAGCCCGTCGCCGGGTCCTCGGTCATGGTCCCGACCGGGAAGAGGTTCCGCGCCTCGAACTCGAGCGGCCCCAGCACGCGGAGGGTCGTCACGGTGCCCGCCCAGCCCTCTGCGTCCATCAGGGCACGCACCTGGGCAGGGTCGAACCGGAAGCCGTCGAAGGTCGCCGTCTCCGCGAAGACGAGCACGGGGTGCACGTTGCCCGCGAAGGCGAGCCGGGGCGGGTAGTCCGGGTGCAGGTCGGCGGTGTCGACGCCGAGCAGCCGCAGCAGGTGCTCGAGCACCGATGCCCCGATCGGCTCCACCCGCGGCTCGACACTCGTGAACGAGGCCACGATCCCGTCAGCGGTGCGCCGGGTGGCGATCCTCACCTCCCCGATCTTCGTCTCGAACACGAAGGATTCTGCGTCACCGCGGCCGGCGAGCGCAACGGCGGTCGCGATCGTCGCGTGACCGCAGAACGGCACTTCCGCCGTGGGGGAGAAGTAGCGGATGCCCGCTCTTCCCGGGTCCTGCGGGGTCGGCGGCCGGGTCAGGAACGCGGTTTCCGCGTAACCGAGCGCCGCCGCGATCCGCTGCATCTCGGCGTCGGGGAGCGTGCTCGCGTCGAGCACGACACCGGCCGGGTTGCCACCGGTGGGCTCGGCGGCGAAGGCGGTCAGGCGCAGGATCTCGGTCTCGTCGGACATGCTCAACACCCTAGGCCACCGGTGCGACGCCGCCCCGGGGGGTGCAAAGCTGAGAGACATGATGATCAGCAACACGGATGCCGCCGGGCGAGTCGAACCCGACTGGGTGCGCCACGCGATCTGGTGGCAGCTGTACCCGCTCGGTTTCGTCGGTAGCTACCCGATCGCCCCTTGCGAACCCGTTCCCGGTGCCGGCGAGCACCGCCTGCTGCGGATCGTGGCCTGGCTCGACCATGCGATCGAGCTCGGCGCATCGGGCGTTGCCCTCGGCCCGGTCTTCGCCTCGACGAGCCACGGCTACGACACGAGCGACTACTACCGTATCGACCCGCGCCTCGGCGATGAGGCCGACTTCGACACCCTCGTCGCCGAAGCGCACGCCCGCGGGCTGCGCGTGCTCCTCGACGGGGTGTTCAACCACGTCGGCCCGGATTTCCCGCGCTACCGTGAGGCGATCGAGCAGGGCCCCGGAAGTGCCGCGGCAGCCTGGTTCCAGGCCGGAACCCGGGCCGGCCTCCCGGGAGGCGAGGCCGGTTTCGGAACCTTCGAGGGGCATCCGGGGCTCATCAGTCTCGACCACGGCAACCCGGAGGTCGCCGACTACGTGACCGGCGTCCTCGAGCACTGGCTCGACCGCGGCGCGGACGGCTGGCGGCTCGACGCCGCATACGCGGTCCCCGCCGAATTCTGGGCCGGGGTCCTGCCGCGGGTGCGGGAACGCCACCCGCAGGCGTGGTTCCTCGGCGAGGTCATCCACGGCGACTACCCGGCGATCGTCTCGGCGGCCACCCTCGACTCCGTCACGCAGTACGAGCTCTGGAAGGCGATCTGGAGCAGCCTCAACGATCACAACC
Organism: Cryobacterium sp. 10I1; assembly: GCF_035019805.1. NCBI lineage: Bacteria > Bacillati > Actinomycetota > Actinomycetes > Micrococcales > Microbacteriaceae > Cryobacterium > Cryobacterium sp. 10I1. The sequence continues at coordinate 9,775 of NZ_JASJVF010000081.1, read as the reverse complement.
CGCACGAGCTGGCCTGGTCGCTCGGCAGGCACAACGGCTTCCTCGACAGCTTCACCCCGGCGACCTTCGTCGGCAACCACGACGTCACCCGGATCTCGACCCGCCTCGAGGATCCGCGGCACCTCGCCCACGCGCTCGCCGTGCTCTTCACGACCGGAGGAACCCCGTCGATCTACGCGGGGGACGAATACGGCTACGCGGGCCTGAAGACCGAGGAGTACGGCGGCGACGACGCGATCCGGCCGGAGTTCCCGGCGGACGGCCCTCCGGCGCTCACCGACACCGAACGCACGGTCTACCGGCTGCACCAGGACCTGATCGGGCTGCGCCGGCGGCATCCGTGGCTGCACGAGGCCCGAACCCGCATCCTGGACAGCGGGGCCGACCACCTCGTCTACGAGGCGCGGGCCGGTGACGACACGCTCGTCGTCGCGCTCAACCTCGGCGACCAGCCGTGCGGCGTCGACCTGGGCCGCTCGGGGCTGACCCAGCTCCTGCCGGGGGGCACGCCGGCGCCGCTGGGGCCGCGTGTCACGATCGCGCCGCACGGCTGGCAGGTGCTCGCGCCCGCCGCGAGCGACTCGGCACGGTAGACCCGATGCGGTCGGGGCCGGTCGGGTGCTGCAGGCCGTGCTGGCGATGACGAAGATCGAGATCCGTGTGCTCGAGGCCGCCTACGACGGTTCGTAGCGGCATCCGCCGGGCGCCCGGTCGAAGCGGCGCGGCCCCGGTCAGCGCCGCTGCTCGAGGCGCAGCGTGGCCAGAGGCACGTTCAGGAAGTCGATCAGGGGTGTCAGCGCCTCGAAACGTTCGATCACGAGCGTGAGGAAAGCATCCGTTTCGGCCACCGATGCCGGCAGGGTCGCGAAGGCGGCCCACTGGCGGCGGCGCAAGAGGTCGACCGCGGGGTGATCGACGGGGTATCCGCGCGGCGGACGCACCAGCGGATTGCCGTCGGCGGGGTCGAACATGCCCGTGAGCCGGGGATCGGCGAGCAGGGCGCGAAGCTCCCCGTGGTGCGCGACGATGTGGTCGCGAATCGCCGTGAGATGCTCGGGGGAGGGCGCATAGCTGCCGCCCGCGACCAGGACCTCGTGGCCGGAGACGCTGAGGAAGTAACCGGCACCGGTCTTCTCCGAACCCCCGAGAGGCCAGGACGCGGCGACGTTCGTCTTGTACGGGGACTTGTCCTTCGAGAACCGCACGTCGCGGTAAATGCGCATGATCGCCTTCTGCGGCGGCCGCACGTGCCCGGGCGCGAATCCCGCGAGGGACTCGTTGACCCGGTCGACCAGGTCGAGCATCGGCTCCCTGACCTCGCTCAGGTACACCGGCTTGTGTTCCTCGAACCAGCCCCGGTCGTTGTGTCCTTCCAACTCGCGCAGGAACTGCAGCGCCTCACCGGAAAAGTGCGTTGTCATACTCTCGCCTCCTCTCGTAGTCTGGCAGCACCGGTGGTCGGGCCGACGCCCGAATGCGGTCGAACGCTGGTCAGCGTCAGTGGCCCGTGCTACTTTTTGCGGCATGGAGCAGAGAGAGCTATTTCTTCAGTCGGATGCCGCGTTGCGCTCCGTCATCGACCGGATCACGCCGGAGCAGCTGACCCTGCCGGCTCCCGCGGAGTGGACCAGCACGGAGAATCCCACGATCAGGGACATCCTCGCCGCGCACGCACGCGACGAGGCCTGGGTCGGGGACGTGCTCGCGGGCCACACCATCGAGGAAGTCGGTGACCGCTTCAACGGCGACCTGCTCGGCGGGGACCCGATCGCGAGCTACAACCGGCTCAACGACGAGGCCACCGCCGCCGTGCGGCAGGACCTCGATCCCGCAGCGATCGTGCACCTCCAGTATGGCGATTACCCGCTCGCCGAGTACCTGCAGCACACGAGCATCTACCGGGCCTTCCAGGCGTGGTCGATCGCGAACTACCTCGGCCTGGAGTACGCGCTGCCGGCTCCACTGGTCGACTTGCTCTGGGAGCAGATCCTGCCCCAGGTGGACGACTGGCGCCAGTATGGAGTCTTCCCTCCCGAGGTCGAGGTTCCCGCCGACGCCGACAAGGAGACCCGGCTGCTCGGCACGACCGGCTTCTGGAAGCCCAGCCGCAGCACGGACTGACCGGCGCCAACCGACGGGGTCCCTCGGCGCCCGGCTGCTACTTTCCCGAGGAGAGCCCGTTGTAGTGGTGCTCGAAGACCAGGCTCGTGCGCGTCGAGGCGACCGCGGGGTTCGCCGACAGGTTCTCGAGCACGAAGTCGCGCACATCGTCGGAGTCGCGGGCCACGAGATGGATGATGAAGTCCTCTGTGCCGCCGAGGAAGAAGACCTGCACGACCCGCGGCATCGCCCGGATCTCGTCCCGGAACGCCGGGATCTGCGTGCGCGCCCCCGATCGGATGCTGACACTGATCAGCGCCTGAAGGCCGAGCCCGAGCGCCTTCGGGTCGACGAGCGTCGTGAACCGGGTGATGATGCCGCGCGTGACGAGGGAGCGCACCCGGGCGATGCACGTCGATTCCGCGATCCCCGCCGCGGTCGCGAGCCGGCTGTTGCTCATCCGCGAGTCGGCCTGGAGGAGGGCCACGAGCGTACTGTCCACGGTATCGAGTTCATCGCCGCCCCGAATCCTCTTCGTTTCCGTCATGCGTGGGCCCCTCTCAACTGAATATCGCGCTGTCTTTCGACCAAGTATCGCGGATTCCACGCTTGTCACGTGCACGAAACGAATACCGAGCATTATTTTCCCTATCCACCGGTAAGTCCGGCCCAAACCGCAGACGGAGTTCCCCATGAAGGTCGGCATCCCCACCGAGATCAAGAACAACGAGAATCGGGTGGCCATCACCCCCGCCGGCGTGCACGAACTCTCCATCCGCGGCCACGAGGTCCTCGTGCAGGCGGGCGCCGGCGTCGGCTCCGGGTTCAGCGACGACGCCTTCCGCGTCGCGGGCGCGGCCATCCTCGGCACTGCCGCCGAGGTCTGGGCCGCCGCGGAGCTGCTGCTCAAGGTCAAGGAACCCATCGAAGCCGAATACCCGCTGATGCGCGACGGGCAGGTGCTCTTCACCTACCTGCACCTCGCCGCGTCCCGTCCGACCACGGATGCCCTCCTCACCTCCGGCACGACGGCGATCGCCTACGAGACCGTCCAGCTCGCCGACCGCAGCCTGCCGCTGCTGTCCCCGATGAGCGAGGTCGCCGGGCGCCTGTCCGTCCAGGTCGGCGCGTACCACCTGATGAGCGCGAACGGCGGAAACGGCATCCTGCTCGGCGGCGTCGCGGGCACCCCCAAGGCGAAGGTCGTCATCATCGGCGGCGGGGTCGCAGGTGAGCACGCCGCGGCGAACGCCCTCGGCATGGGAGCGGACGTCACGATCATCGACCTCTCGATCGCCCGGTTGCGGCAGCTGGAGAACCGGTTCACCGGCGCCATCCAGACCCGCGCATCCACCCGCTACGAGATCGCGGAGCAGGTCCGTGGCGCCGACCTCGTGATCGGCTCCGTGCTCATCCCCGGGGCGCAGGCGCCGAAGCTCGTCACCGACGCCATGGTCGCCACGATGAAACCGGGTTCCGTGCTCGTGGACATCGCGATCGACCAGGGCGGCTGCTTCGAGGGATCCCACGCCACGACCCACGACAAGCCCACCTTCGCCGTGCACGACAGCATCTACTACTGCGTCGCCAACATGCCGGGAGCAGTCCCCGCGACGTCGACCCGTGCGCTCACCAACGCGACCCTGCCCTACGTGATCGCGCTCGCCGACAAGGGCTGGAAGCAGGCCATCTCCGACGATGCCGCACTCGCCAAGGGCCTGAACGTGCACGCGGGCCGCATCACGAACGAGCACGTGGCCGCCGCGTTCGGCGCCCCGGTCCTGACCCTCGCGGAGATCGTCGGCTAGCCGACGGTCCAGGCTGCGAGGGACTCGACCGTGTCGAGGACCTCGCAGCCGTCGGCATCCGCGAGCTGGATGCGGAAACTCGTCGCGGCCCGCGCGGTACACACCGTCAGGACCGCACGGGAACCGTCCGCGGCGTTCGCCCAGCGCAGCTCGAGCACGTCCCTGCCATAGGCCGACCAGGTGAACTGGCCGTCGAACGCGGGATGGGCGGAACGGAGCCGCACGAGGCCGAGCTGGGCGCGGGTCACGTCGCTCGCGAGCGCCTCCTCGACCTCGGCGGCCGGGTAGCGGTGCCGGTTCACGTCGCGCCCGCTCCCGGTCTCGGCGAACTGCTCCCGGTCGTCGAGACCGCCGAGCAGGCCGACGTAGTAGGTCTGCGGGCGTCCGGGCAGGAAGTGCTGTACGGCACGCGCGACCAGATAGGCGACGACGTCGCCGCCGAGCGTGCTGAAGAACGTGGCATTGATCTGATGTGGCAGGGTCGACCATTCCGGCACGACCGAGGCGACGGATGAGTGCCCGTGCGTGGCTTCGGCGGCTCGCGCGAACACCTCCGCCATTTCCGCTTCGCTCAGCAGTCCCGGCCGTCCTCCGGCCGGACCGGCGTCGATCACGCCGATGCCGTCGTGGGTGTCGAGCACCGTGACCGCGTTGGCCGGACGGATCTCGAACCAGTGCGCGAGGCGGTCGACCGTGCCGGTGCCCAGGGAGTGCAACAGGAGCGGCGCGAGCGCGAAGTCGTAGACCCAGTCGACGAGGGGCGCGATCGCGAGCTGCTGGGCGTAGTGCCCGTGCACCTCGACGAGCACGGCGAGGTTCTCCGCGCGGGCGAGGTCCGTGACGACCTCGACGAAGGCGAGAGTCTCCGGGGTCATGAAGCTGTCGGTGCCCGGGGTCTTCACGGCGTAGCCGACCGCGTCGAGCCGCACCGTCGATACGCCGCCGTCGGCGAGCACGCGGAGCACCCGGCGCAGGTAGGCGATGGCGACCGGGTTGGCGACGTCGAGGTCGACCTGGCTGGGCAGGAACGTCGTCCAGACGAGATGCCGGGAGCCGTCTGACCCGCGGTACCCCGTGAAGGGCAGTCCCGGCCGCGGTCGGTAGAACGCCGTCAGTTCGGCCTCGGTTGCGCCGTGCGGGAAGACGGTGCCATAGGTGAGGAACATGCCGTCCCAGGGCGACCCCGCGCCGCGGGCCAGCCAGTCGGTGAACTCCACCGAGGACGCCGAGACGTGGTTGACCACGAGATCGGCGGTCAGCCCACGGTCGCCTGCCAGGTCGCGGACCTCGGGCCACGTGCCGAGGCGTGGATCGACCGCAGTGTGGTCGACCGGGTCGAAGCCGGCATCCGCCCCGTCGAACGGCACGTAGAACGGCAGCACGTGCACACTGCCGAAGTCCCGCAGGGGCCCGTCGAGGAGCGCGGCCAGCGCGGGGATCGTGCCGCCGATGCGGTCGGCGTAGACGAGGAGTTCAACGTCGGTCATGGGTACCTGCCTTCCCTAGAGCCGCCACCCTACGCTGCACGGTCAACTCGCGGGTGAACCGAGGGGAGCTGCGGTGACCGGGGCGACGGGAGCGGTTCCGACGATGTGGGCGTGGATTTCCTTCGTGAGCTCATGAACGCGCCGGGTGAGCTCGGTGTTGGTGAGCAGTTCCTGGTCGCTCATCTTGAAATCATGGTCGGCCTTCGCCTGCTGGAATCCGGCCTGCCGGTTCTGGCCGATCATCACGAACGTCGAGAGGAAGATGGCCTCGAGAGACACCACGAGGGTCAGGGTCGGCCACGGGCTCGGTTCGAAGAACAGCATCCAGCCGGCGAACACGACGGCATGCAGGTAGACGAACCGCATCGATCCCGCGAAGGCCGTGACGGCATCCGCGATGCGCAGCTGCACACTCGCGGCACGACGCTTCGCCTCAGCGAGCACGATCGGGTGGTGGTCGCCGGTCGCCAGGATGTGCCTGGGGAGGATGGACGACAGGTGCGGGGTAGCCACGGTGCTGGTGCTCATGCCCCGAGGCTACCCGGCGCGCGTGCTATTCGGGCACGACCAGTGCGGGGGTGTCCTGGCGCAGCGTCTCGCCGCGGAAGAAGCTCGGCCTGGCCAGGAAGGTGAGGCCCATGACGGCGAGTCCGAGTACGAGCAGGCCGACGCCGATCACGAAGACCAGTCCGATCCCGAAGAGTTCCGAACCGCTGCCGAAGTCGGGGCTCCAGGCGCTCACGGCGGTCTGCACGAACACGACGGTGAGGATCAGCCCGCCCGCCGCCGGCACCAGGAGCCGCAGGAAGAAGTTGCGCACGCTCGAGAACAGGCTCTGGCGGAAGTACCAGACGCAGGCGAAGGAGGTGAGTGCGTAGTAGAAGCAGATCATCAGCCCGAGCGACTGGATGGTGTCGTTCAGGACGTTGACGCTGATGATCGTCATGACGGCGTAGAACCCGGCCGCGATGGCCCCGGCTGCGATCGTCGCGAAGCCGGGCGAGCCGAAGCGCTTGCTGACCCTGGCGAAGTGCGGCGGGAGGGCGTGGTAGTGCGCCATCGACAGCAGGGTGCGGGCAGGGGAGGCCATCGTCGACTGCAGCGAGGAGGCGGAACTGGCCAGCACGGCCATCGACATCAGGATCGCGACCGGCCCCATCACGGGTCCGGCGATCGCGGCGAAGATGTTGCCCTGGTTGTCCGGGTTGCTCAGGCCGATTCCCTCGGCGCCGACGCCGGACACCATCATGGTGGCCACGATCAGCACGAGGTAGAGGCCGAGCACGACGAGGGCGGTCAGGGTACCCGCCTTGCCCGCGGTTCCCTTCGTTCCCTTGGTCTCCTCGTTCACGGTGAGGCAGACGTCCCAGCCCCAGTAGACGAAGATCGCCAGGGAGATGCCGGCGGCCAGCTGGCTGAAACTGTCGACACGGGTGGGGTCGAACCAGGTCCAGTCGAAGGCGAGCGCGGTGGTGGATGCACCGTTCGTCGCGTTGACGATGGCCGAGACGCTGAAGATGAGAAGGACGACGATCTGGAAGCCGACCATGCTGTACTGCACGAGCTTGGTGGCGTGCAGCCCGCGGTAGCTCACCCAGACGGCGAGGGCCACGAAGACGAGACAGGTTGCGATGTTGATGAAGGTATTGTCGGCGAGCGCGGCGAGATCCGGGTTGGCGAAGACCTCGCCGAGGAAGACGTAGAAGAAGCTGACGGCCACGCCGGCGAGGCTCGAGAGCACGATGATGTTGGCCGCGAGCATGCCCCAGCCGCTCATCCAACCGACGAAGGGACCGAACGCCTTTGTGGTCCAGGTGAAGGAGGTTCCGCTGTCGGGGGAGTCGGCATTGAGCTCCCGGTAGGCGAGGGCGACGAGGATCATCGGGATGAACGCCAGGATGAACACGGCCGGCAGCTGCTTGCCGACCTCGGCAACGGTCGCGCCGAGCGAGCTTGTGAGGCTGTACGCCGGGGCGACGGAGGAGATGCCGAGCACGACGACGGCGAGCAAGCCGAGCTGCCCGCCTTTGAGGCCCTTCTTCGTGATGCCGTGCTTGCTCCCCGCCGCGTCGTGCAGCGTTGAGCTGTGCACGAGGTGGACGTCGGTGAACGGCTGCGATGAGGTCGGCGCCGACCCTCGGGTGGACTGCTGGGTCATGTGTGGTCCCTTTCCTCGGGCCGGGCGCATCGACGCGCGAACGGCCCGTTCGGGTACTGCGGTGTATCCGATGGACTAAATGAATTGAGTTCGTTTATTCTGGGGGTGAGTCAGGCGGATTGCAAGCACTTACCGCAGATTCACCGGCGGGCGCCAGAGCGGCGCGTGTGGTTAACCGCAAACTTGCGTGGTAATTCGCAGGTAAACCGCCTTTTTCCGGCGCTCTGCTTGTTCGGGGATCAATCGCTCAGCACACTGGGCGCAGGTGCTGGGATTCCAGGATCAGTCACGATTCACGAGGAGCACCTCCCATGACCGGATTTTCGCTGGCCCCTGCACGCTCGCTCAGGCTCATCGCGGTCCTCGCCGCCGTCGCCGTGGGCATCACCCTCGGCGCGACCCCGGCGCGCGCCGCTGTCACGGACCCGCAGACGGTCGTCAGCCTGACCTTCGACGACGGCAACGCCGACCAGCTCGCCGCGGTGGCCACCCTGAACCAGTTCGGGATGAAGGGCACCTTCTTCATCACCACCGGCTTCATCGACAACCCCGGCTGGCTGACCAGGGCAGACCTCACGAGCATCGCCGCCGCCGGTCACGAGATCGCCGGCCACACGGTCACCCACCCCGACCTCCTCACCCTCCCCGCGGACGAAGCCACCCGGCAGGTCTGCCAGGGCCGGGCGACCCTCGCCGACTGGGGCTTCCCGACGCGAAGCTTCGCCTACCCCTTCGCAACGGTGGATGCCGCGACCGAGGCGATCGTCCAGGCCTGCGGGTTCAACAGCGCCCGCGGCCTCGGCGACATCGACACCCGGTTCGGCTGCACGGGCTGCGGATTCGCCGAAACCATTCCTCCGGCCGACGCGTACCTCACCCGCGCCCCCGACGAGGTCGACACGACCTGGACCCTCGCAGACCTCGAGAACACGGTTACGAACGCCGAGACGGCGGGCGGGGGCTGGGTGCAGCTCACCTTCCACCACCTCTGCGCCGGAAGCTGCGACGCGCTCTCCGTCGACCCAGCGGTCTTCGCCCAGTTCGCTGCCTGGCTCTCCACGCGTGCCGCATCCAACAACACCACGGTCAAGACCGTCGGAGACGTCATCGGCGGCGCCGTCAAGCCGGTCGTTCCCGTCACGACGACCTCGACAGTGGCCCCCGGTCCCGGCGTGAACGGGGTGGTCAACCCGAGCCTCGAGACAGCGGGAACCACTGGCCTCCCACAGTGCTGGGCCGTCGGCGGTTTCGGCACGAACACCGCGGCCTTCAGCACGGTCTCCGCCGCGCACACCGGCACCAAGGCCGAGCAGCTGGTCGTGAGCAACCTCGTCAGCGGCGACTCGAAACTCATCCTCACCCAGGACCTCGGCGCCTGCGCCCCCACGGTCACCCCCGGGCACACCTACTCCCTGCGCGCGTGGTACACCTCAACGGTCACCACCCAGTTCGACGTCTATCTGCGCAACTCGATCGGCAGCTGGAGCTACTGGACGTCGAGTCCGTACTTCCCGGCAGGCTCCGCATACGCGCAGGCCCTCTACACGACGGCGGCCATCCCGGCCGGCACGACCGGACTGAGCTTCGGCCTCAACCTGATCCTCAACGGAACCCTCGTGACCGACGACTACGCCCTCTATGACAGCGTCGGCGCCCCGGGAATCCTCGTGCCCGCCACCCCGACCGTGACCGGTTCCGCCTCCGTCGGCAGCACCCTGACCGCGGTCCCCGGCGCCTGGTCGCCGGCCACAGCAGCCTTCGCCTACCAGTGGCTGCGTGACGGCGCGGACATCCCCGGGGCGACATCCGCCACCTATACGCCGGTCGCGGCCGACCTCGGTACGGCACTCTCGGTGCGGGTCACGGGATCCGCGCCCGGTTACCTGCCGGTCTCCGCGGCGGCGACCTCGGTGCCGACCGCCGTCGTCGTCGCCGGTACTCTCGTCGTCGGCACCCCCACGATCACCGGGACGGCCGCCGTCGGCGCGCTCCTCACGGCGATACCGGGCACCTGGGCGCCGGCCGGCGTGAACTTCGCCTACCAGTGGCTCGCCAACGGCACACCCATCGCCGGGGCCACCGCCGCCGGCTACACCCCGGTCGCCGCGGATGCCGGCACGACGCTCACCGTCCGGGTCACCGGCACGGCGCCCGGCTGCTACTTTCCCGAGGAGAGCCCGTTGTAGTGGTGCTCGAAGACCAGGCTCGTGCGCGTCGAGGCG
>NZ_JASJVF010000080.1:0-13061 GCF_035019805.1 Cryobacterium sp. 10I1 | reverse complement strand
GCGATCTCGACCTCGACCGGCGCGTGGCGCGGCGCACCCAGCAGGGCGGCGACGTGATCGTGTCGTTCGGCGGGGCGGGGGGAGCGGATGCGGCGGGTTATACCTGAGAAAATGGTGAAGGTCAAGATTGGGGTGGACATAGGGGGAAAGAGAGCCTATAGTTGATCTTTGCGCTCCCAGACAAATCTATGCCTTCATATTGCGGTCGGCTTTGCGTGCTCAAGCCACCTTGAGGCATACCTCGTATCAAACTGAGGGTCTGGGGAGCGTACTCGGAATTCATTACTAACAGTGACTAGACCTGACGGGGTCTACGGAGGTTATTTCCTTGGCTGCTGCGCGCAACGCAACCACCAACTCACCCAAGAACGGCCGCGCTGCAGGGCGTCTGTCGTTCGCAAAGATCACAGACAATCTGACGGTCCCGGACCTGCTCGCCTTGCAGACGGAGTCCTTCGATTGGCTTGTCGGAAACGACAAGTGGAAGAAGCGTGTCGAAGAAGGTCAGGCGCAAGGTCGCCAGGACCTCCCGACCCGCACCGGGCTCGACGAGATCTTCGAAGAGATCTCCCCGATCGAGGACCTCGGCGAAACGATGCAGCTGTCGTTCACCAACCCCGAGCTCGAGCCTGAGAAGTACACCATTGACGAGTGCAAGGAAAAGGGCAAGACCTATTCCGCACCCCTCTATGTGAACGCTGAGTTCATGAACCACCTCACCGGTGAGATCAAGACCCAGACCGTGTTCATGGGTGACTTCCCGCTGATGACCCCCAAGGGCACCTTCGTGATCAACGGCACCGAGCGTGTCGTCGTTTCACAGCTCGTGCGCTCGCCCGGTGTGTACTTCAACCGTGAGCAGGAGAAGACCTCCGACAAGGACATCTACTCCGCCCGCGTCATCCCGAGCCGTGGAGCCTGGCTCGAATTCGAGATCGACAAGCGTGACCAGGTCGGCGTTCGCATCGACCGCAAGCGCAAGCAGTCCGTGACCGTGTTCCTCAAGGCACTCGGCCTCACGAGCGAGCAGATCCTCGAAGAGTTCAAGGGCTTCGCGTCCATCGAGCTCACCCTTGAGAAGGACAACATCCTCACCAAGGAAGAAGCCCTCAAGGACATCTACCGCAAGCTGCGCCCGGGAGAGCAGGTCGCCGCAGAGGCAGCCCGCGCGCTCCTCGACAACTTCTTCTTCAACTCCAAGCGTTACGACCTGGCCAAGGTTGGTCGTTACAAGATCAACCGCAAGCTCGGCATCGAAGCGCCGCTCAGCTCTTCCGTGCTGACCCTCGAGGACATCCTCGCCACGATCAAGTACCTGGTTGCCCTTCACGACAACCAGACCACGATCTCCGGCATCCGTGAGGGCGTCCCCACCGACATCCGCATCGACATCGACGATATCGACCACTTCGGTAACCGTCGTATCCGCGCCGTCGGCGAGCTCATCCAGAACCAGGTCCGCACCGGCCTGTCCCGCATGGAGCGCGTCGTCCGCGAGCGCATGACCACGCAGGACATCGAAGCGATCACCCCGCAGACCCTGATCAACGTGCGCCCCGTCGTCGCCGCGATCAAGGAGTTCTTCGGAACCAGCCAGCTGTCGCAGTTCATGGACCAGAACAACCCGCTCGCCGGCCTCACGCACAAGCGCCGCTTGTCCGCGCTCGGCCCGGGTGGTCTGTCCCGTGACCGCGCCGGCGTCGAGGTGCGAGACGTTCACCCCTCGCACTACGGCCGCATGTGCCCGATTGAAACCCCGGAAGGCCCGAACATCGGCCTGATCGGTTCGCTCGCCTCGTTCGCGCGGATCAACGCCTTCGGATTCATCGAGACCCCGTACCGTCGTGTCGTCGACGGCGTCATCACGACGACCATCGACTACCTGACCGCGAGCGAAGAAGACGAGTTCATCGTCGCCCAGGCCAACGCGCCGCTGACCAAGGACGCCCGGTTCGCCGAGCCCCGGGTCCTCGCACGTAAGAAGGGTGGCGAGGTCGACCTCTTCCCCGCAGAAGACATCGGCTACATGGATGTCTCCCCGCGCCAGATGGTGTCCGTCGCGACCTCCCTCATCCCGTTCCTCGAGCACGACGATGCGAACCGCGCCCTCATGGGTGCGAACATGCAGCGCCAGGCCGTTCCTCTCCTCATGAGTGACAGCCCGCTCGTCGGTACCGGCATGGAGGTCTTCGCGGCCATCGACGCCGGCGACGTCATCACCGCCGACAAGTCCGGTGTGGTGATGGAGGTTTCGGCCGACGTCGTCACCATCCAGCTTGACGAGGGTGGCACGCAGGACTACTACATGCGCAAGTTCGCGCGCTCCAACCAGGGCACGAGCTACAACAACCGCGTCATGGTCACCGCAGGTGAGCGGATCGAAGCCGGCGAGGTCATCGCCGACGGTCCCGCCACCGACAACGGAGAGCTCGCCCTCGGCAAGAACCTCCTCGTGGCATTCATGCCGTGGGAAGGCTACAACTACGAGGACGCGATCATCCTGAGCCAGAACCTGGTCAAGGACGACACCCTCTCCTCGATTCACATCGAGGAATACGAGGTCGACGCCCGCGACACCAAGCTCGGCAAGGAAGAGATCACCCGCGACCTGCCGAACGTCTCCCCGGACCTGCTTGCAGACCTGGACGAGCGTGGCATCATCCGCATCGGCGCCGAGGTCCGCCCCGGCGACATCCTGGTCGGAAAGGTCACGCCGAAGGGCGAGACCGAGCTTTCCGCCGAGGAACGCCTGCTGCGCGCCATCTTCAACGAGAAGAGCCGCGAAGTTCGCGACACCTCGCTCAAGGTGCCCCACGGTGAGCGCGGAACGATCATCGGCGTCAAGGTGTTCGACTCGCAGGATGGCGACGACGAGCTCGGCTCTGGCGTCAACCAGCGTGTTGCCGTCTTCATCGCCCAGAAGCGCAAGATCACCGAGGGTGACAAGCTCGCCGGCCGTCACGGCAACAAGGGTGTTATTTCCCGCATCCTGCCGATCGAGGACATGCCGTTCCTCGCAGACGGTACCCCGGTCGACATCATCCTCAACCCGCTCGGTATCCCCGGTCGCATGAACTTCGGCCAGGTGCTCGAAACGCACCTCGGCTGGATCGCGAAGCAGGGCTGGGACGTGGAAGGCAAGCCCAAGTGGGCCGCCAACCTGCCCGAGCAGGCGCACCACGCCGCACCGAACACCAAGGTCTCCACCCCGGTGTTCGACGGCGCGTTCGAGATCGAGATCGAGGGTCTCCTCGACTCGACGACGAAGACCCGCGACGGCGTGCGACTGATCGACTCCACCGGAAAGACGCAGCTGTTCGACGGCCGCTCCGGCGAGCCGTTCCCGAACCCGATCTCGGTCGGCTACATGTACATCCTGAAGCTGCACCACCTCGTCGACGACAAGATCCACGCTCGTTCGACCGGTCCGTACTCCATGATCACGCAGCAGCCGCTGGGTGGTAAGGCGCAGTTCGGTGGACAGCGATTCGGTGAGATGGAGGTCTGGGCGCTCGAGGCATACGGTGCCGCGTACGCCCTGCAGGAGCTCCTGACCATCAAGAGCGACGACATCCTCGGCCGCGTCAAGGTGTACGAGGCCATCGTCAAGGGTGAGAACATCCAGGAGCCCGGCATCCCCGAGAGCTTCAAGGTCCTCATCAAGGAAATGCAGTCGCTGTGCCTGAACGTCGAGGTGCTGTCCTCGGACGGAACCGCCGTCAGCCTGCGCGACACGGATGACGAGGTGTTCCGCGCTGCGGAAGAGCTCGGCATCAACATTTCCACCCGCTTCGAATCATCCTCGATCGACGACATCTAGGGCCGGGCAGAATGACAAATACTCCGAACACTCTTCAAGGAGAGAAATTGCTCGACGTAACCACGTTTGACGAGCTTCGAATTGGCCTGGCGACCGCAGACGACATCCGTCGCTGGTCGCACGGTGAGGTCAAGAAGCCCGAAACCATCAACTACCGCACGCTCAAGCCGGAAAAAGACGGCCTGTTCGGCGAGCAGATCTTCGGACCGTCCCGGGACTGGGAATGCTCATGCGGTAAGTACAAGCGAGTTCGCTTCAAAGGCATCGTCTGCGAGCGTTGTGGCGTAGAGGTCACCAAGTCGTCGGTGCGTCGTGAGCGGATGGGCCACATCGAGCTCGCCGCCCCCGTCACCCACATCTGGTACTTCAAGGGAGTCCCCTCCCGTCTCGGCTACCTGCTGGACATGGCACCGAAGGACCTCGAAAAGGTCATCTACTTCGCTGCGTACATGGTCATCACGGTCGACGAAGACGGCCGTCACCAGGACATGCCGGGCCTTGAGAACGAGCTTCGCCTCGAGATCAAGACCCTCGAAGGCCAGCGCGATTCCCGGATCGCCGACCGCCTCGTCCGCCTCGAAACCGACCTCGCCGCACTTGAGGCCGAGGGCGCCAAGAGCGACCAGAAGAAGCGCACCAAGGACGCCGCCGAGAAGGAAATGGGGCAGGTCCGCAAGTCCCTCGACGAGCAGATCGCGCACCTCGAGCGCGTGTGGGAAGACTTCCGCACCCTCAAGGTCGGCGACCTCAAGCCCGAGGACAGCGTCTTCCACGAGCTCCAGGACCGTTTCGGCATGTACTTCGAGGCCTACATGGGCGCCGAAGCCATCAAGAAGCGCCTGCTGGCCTTCGACCTGGTCACCGAGAGCGAAAACCTGCACCTGCAGATCGCCGAGGGCAAGGGTCAGAAGAAGATCCGCGCCATCAAGCGTCTCCGCGTGGTCAACGCCTTCATCATGACCGGCAACTCGCCGGCCGCGATGGTGCTCGACGTCGTCCCGGTCATCCCGCCCGAACTGCGCCCGATGGTGCAGCTCGACGGTGGCCGTTTCGCCACGAGCGACCTCAACGACCTCTACCGTCGTGTGATCAACCGCAACAACCGCCTGCGTCGCCTCCTTGACCTCGGTGCCCCCGAGATCATCGTGAACAACGAGAAGCGGATGCTGCAGGAAGCTGTCGACGCACTGTTCGACAACGGTCGTCGCGGCCGTCCCGTCACGGGTACTGGCAACCGTGCCCTCAAATCCCTGAGCGACATGCTCAAGGGCAAGCAGGGTCGTTTCCGCCAGAACCTCCTCGGCAAGCGCGTCGACTACTCCGGCCGTTCGGTCATCGTCGTCGGCCCGCAGCTCAAGCTGCACCAGTGTGGTCTGCCCAAGCAGATGGCACTCGAGCTGTTCAAGCCGTTTGTGATCAAGCGCCTGATCGACCTGAGCCACGCTCAGAACATCAAGGCCGCCAAGCGCATGGTCGAACGTTCACGCCCGCAGGTCTGGGACGTGCTCGAGGAGATCATCCGCGAGCGCCCCGTGCTGCTGAACCGTGCGCCCACCCTGCACCGCCTGGGCATCCAGGCCTTCGAGCCTCAGCTCGTCGAGGGTAAGGCCATCCAGCTGCACCCGCTCGTGTGTGCGGCGTTCAACGCCGACTTCGACGGTGACCAGATGGCAGTGCACCTGCCGCTGTCCATGGAGGCCCAGGCCGAAGCGCGCATCCTGATGCTCGCCTCGAACAACATCCTGAAGCCGTCCGACGGCCGCCCGGTGACCCTGCCCACCCAGGACATGATCATCGGTCTGCACCACCTCACGACGCTCAAGGAAGGCGTGATCGGCGAAGGCCGCTCGTTCTCCTCGATCGCCGAGGCGATCCTGGCCTTCGACCAGAAAAAGGGCGAAAACCAGGGCCTCGACCTCAACGCGAAGGTACGCATCCGTCTGACGGACAAGTACTTCGAAGAGGGCACCCAGCCGGAAGGCGTGGAACTCGTCAACGGCCAGGCCGTCGGTACCGTGCTGGTGAACACCACGCTCGGCCGCGCGATCTTCAACGAGGCCATGCCGGTCGACTACCCGTACTTCGAAAAGGTGGCCGACAAGGGCAGCCTCTCGGCGATCGTCAACGACCTCGCCGAGCGGTACCCGAAGGTGGAAGTTGCCGCGACGCTTGACCGCGTCAAGGACGCCGGTTTCTACTGGGCCACCCGGTCCGGTGTGACCGTCGCGCTCAGCGACATCCTCACCCCGCCGGACAAGCCCGAGATCGTGGCTCGCTACGAGAAGCTCGCCGCCAAGGTGCAGTCGCAGTTCGAGAAGGGTCTCACGACCGACCTCGAGCGCCGTCAGGAACTCATTCAGATCTGGACGAAGGCGACGGAAGACGTCGCCGAGGCCATGCAGAAGAACTTCCCGAAGGACAACACCATCAACCGCATGGTCACGTCCGGTGCTCGTGGTAACTGGCTGCAGGTGCGTAACATCGCCGGCATGCGAGGCCTCGTGAACAACCCGAAGGGTGAGATCATCCCTCGCCCGATCATCTCGAGCTACCGCGAAGGCCTGTCCGTCGCCGAGTACTTCATTGCTACTCACGGTGCCCGTAAGGGTCTGGCCGACACCGCCCTCCGTACCGCCGACTCCGGGTACCTCACCCGTCGTCTCGTGGACGTCTCGCAGGATGTCATCATCCGCGAAGACAACTGTGGAACGACCAAGGGCCTCGAGTTGCCGATCGCGATCGTCGACCCGCTCGGTAACCTGGTTCGCCACCCCAACGTGGAGAACGCGGTCTACGCCCGCAGCCTGGCCGCAGCCGCGGTCAACGCCGCTGGCGAGGTCGTCGCCGAAGCCGGAGACGACGTCGGAGACGTGCTGATCGAGAAGCTGGTCGAGGCCGGCATCGAGACCATCAAGGTGCGTTCCGTGCTGACGTGTGAGTCTGCCGTCGGTGTGTGTGCGGTCTGCTACGGCCGTTCGCTCGCGACCGGCCTGCTCGTGGACATCGGAGAGGCCGTCGGCATCATCGCCGCACAGTCGATCGGTGAGCCCGGCACGCAGCTGACCATGCGTACCTTCCACACCGGTGGTTCGGCGTCCGCTGACGACATCACCCAGGGTCTGCCGCGCGTCCAGGAGCTCTTCGAAGCACGTACCCCCAAGGGTGCGTCGCCCATCGTCGACACTGCCGGACGCATCACGATCGAGGACACCGACCGCAGCCGGAAGGTCATCCTGACCCCCGACAACGGCGACGAGCCGATCGCGTACCCGGTGCTCAAGCGCTCCACCCTCCTCGTCGAGGATGGCCAGCACGTCGAGCTCGGCACGCAGATCATCATCGGCGCCGTCGACCCGAAGGAAGTTCTTCGCGTCAAGGGTGTCCGGGCCGTGCAGAAGCACATCGTCGGTGGCGTCCAGGACGTCTACCGTTCGCAGGGTGTGCCGATCCACGACAAGCACATCGAGGTCATCGTCCGCCAGATGCTCCGCAAGGTCACCGTCGTCGAACACGGCGACACCGGCCTGCTCCCCGGCGAGCTCGTCGACCGGTTGAAGTACAACGAACTCAACCGTGCGGCACTCACCGAGGGCAAGAAGACGGCATCCGCTCGTCAGGAAGTCATGGGTATCACCAAGGCGTCCCTGGCGACCGAGTCCTGGCTGTCGGCCGCTTCCTTCCAGGAAACCACCCGGGTTCTCACCCAGGCGGCCATGGAAGGCAAGAGCGACCCGCTGATGGGCCTCAAGGAGAACGTCATCATCGGAAAGCTGATCCCGGCCGGCACCGGACTGCCCCGTTACCGCGACGTCACCGTCGAGGCAACGGAGGAGGCCAAGGCCGAGCGTTACCCGAACCGCATCTTCACCGATGATGCAGCGTTCAACGAGGGTGACCTGAGCTTCGTCGACTTCGACAGCTTCTCGTCCGACGACTTCACGCCCGGTACCTACAAGTAGCGTGTAGTCCTCACCAACGGATGCCCCTCTCGCCTCGGCGAGGGGGGCATCCGTCGTTAACTCCCCGTCGCCGGAGCGCCGACGACACTCGGCGCGCAGGGCGGTTCTCGAGGGAAGCGGTGGTGTGACGCGCTGGGCCGCGCCGGGTACCCTGTGAGGGGGCGCAGGTATTTCCGTGTCTCGCGAGCACGAGGGCAGCATGCAATTACTACTGGCACGCATCAGCGCGGCCGTCACCGGGGCGATGGGACTCGTCGTACTCGCAGGCTGGTATCTCGGCGCGAGCACCCTGCCGGCCCCATTCGCCGGCCCCTGGTCGATGAAGCCGACGCCGGCCCTGGCTCTCATCATGCTGTCGCTGGCCCTGTTCCTGCTCGAGCGGCGTCGGGTGGCACTGGTCCTGGGGCTCGCCGTCGCTCTGCTCGGCGCCCTCACCCTCGCCGAAGACATTCTGGGCGTGACGCTCGGCGTCGACCGGCTGCTGCCCGGCATTGCCTTCGGCGGTCAGGATCCGCGCATGGCGCCGGCGACGGCCGTTTCACTGATCCTTCTGGGCATCGCCGTCTGCGCGAGCCTGCTGCCGCGGGCGTCCTGGATGCTCGGCCTCGCCTTAGGCTCGCTGACTGTGAGCCTGCTCGCATTGCTCGGTTACGCCTATGGGGCGTCCTCGCTCTACTCCGTGGGCGGGTACACGAGCATGGCTCTCATCACCGCTCTCGCGGTGGCGTTCGAGTCGGTCTCGATCCTTCTCACCCGGCCCAACAACGGCCTCGTCGGATTGCTGCGCGACCCGGGTAGCTCAGGGCAGCTGCTCCGACCCGTCGTTCCGCTCCTCCTGCTCGGCCCCTTCGTGCTGGGGTGGCTGCGACTCTGGGGCCAGCGACAGGGCTGGTTCGACACGGTGCTCGGTGTCGCCTTCCTGGTCGCCACGATGACGGTGGTCGGCATCGGCCTGAGCTGGGTGGCCGCCCGGAGGCTGCGCGACCTCGACCGGCAGCGCGACGCCGCCATGGTCGCGATGGACGAGGCAAACCACACCCTCGAGACGGCGGTGGACAGGCGCACCCGCGAGCTGGCGAAGATCGCAGACACGTTGCACACGCTCGTCGCGATCGCCCCGGTGGGCATCGTGCAGATGGACGCGGCCGGCGGACTTCTCAGCGCCAACGACCAGTGGCGCGCCCTGAGCGGCCTCACCAGGGTTCAGTTCCAGCGCGGCGGTATGGCCACAGCTATCCACCCCGACGATACCGAACGCGTGCAACGCGACTGGGCTGCCGCGATTGCCGCCGGGGCAGCGTACGAGACGATGATGCGCTTCCGCACTCCGGGCGGTCAGGTCAACTGGGTACAGGTGAGCACCGCGCCGATCCGGGACGCCGGTCAGGTCACCGGGCACATGGCCACGGTCACCGACGTGACCGCGCTCCACGCTGCAGAACAGGCGGTCTCGGCCGCGCGGGCACGATTCGAGGCCGCGTTCGCGTCGTCACCGCTCGGCACGGCGATCGTGGATCTCGACGGCAGGGTGGTGGCGGCCAACCCGCGGCTGTTCGAGCTCGCCGGGCCGGCATCCGTTGTCGTCGGCCAGCACATCGAGGCCATCTTCATGCCGCTCGATGCCGGAGCGCGCGGCGCTCGCACGTCGGAGGTGTTCGACGGGCCCTCCACGCGGCAGCGCATGGACCGCCGGATGCTCCGGGTCGACGACGAGGAGACGTGGGTCAAGGTGAGTATCGCCGAGATCCCCGCGGGGGAGCAGGCTGGCGCGCTGCTGTACCAGGTGGAGGACATCACCGCCCGCCGCCTCGCCGAGGCCCGAGTGGAGCACCTCGCGTTCCACGACCCGCTGACCAACCTGCCCAATCGCCTGCTGCTTCTCGACCGGCTCAACCAGGCCCTGTTGCAGTCATCACGGCACGGGCACGGCGTGGCCGTGCTGTTCATCGACCTGGACCGGTTCAAGTTCGTCAACGACAGCCTTGGCCACCACATCGGGGACGCGGTGCTGGCTGAGGTCGGGGTGCGGCTCCGGCAGCAGGCGCGGGCCACCGATACGGTATCCCGTATCGGCGGAGATGAATTCGTGATCATCTGTCCGGGCGTCGACAGCAGCGAGGACGTGCACACACTGGCCCACAACCTGCAGCGCTCAATCGCCGAACCGATCCGGATCGGCGACCTCGTCGCATCCGTCGACGCGAGTATCGGCATCGCCTTCGGCCTCGGCCACGACGACGCGGAGGCGCTACTCCGCAACGCAGACCAGGCCATGTACTCGGCCAAGGGCCGGGGCCGGGCCCGCTACGAGGTCTTCGACGACGACTTGCGCGGCCGCATCGACCGGCGGCTGGACACCGAGCTCGCCCTCCGCGACGCCGTCGAGCTCGGCGAGATCGAGACCTGGTACCAGCCGATCGTCGATCTCCAGGAGAACACGGTCGTCGCCACCGAGGCTCTCGCCCGATGGCGCCGCCCCGAGCGCGGCATCGTCTACCCGGGCGAGTTCATCGCGATCGCCGAGGAAGTCGGGTTGATCAAGGGCATCGGCGTGACCGTTCTCGGCCAGGCCTGCCGGGCGGCGGCGACCCTCGAGGGCGGCCTCGCGGTGAGCGTCAACGTCTCTCCACGACAGTTCGCGCAGGACGACTTCGGCGTCGTTGTCAGACGCGCGCTGGCGGAGAGCGGGTTGCCTCCCGAGCGCCTCTGGATCGAACTGACGGAGAGCGCCGTGCTCGAGGCGATCGACTCCGCGGCCCGGACCTTCCAGGAGCTGAGGGAACTGGGTGTCAAACTGGCGATCGACGACTTCGGCACCGGCTATTCCTCCTTCACGCACCTCCGCGCCTTCACCGTCGACCTGCTCAAGATCGACCTCACCTTCGTGCGCGACCTCGAACGCTCCGAACACGACCGGGCGATCGTCGAGGGCATCCTGCGCCTTGCCGATTCGCTCGGACTCGACGTCGTCGCCGAGGGCATCGAGACGGCAGGCCAACGCGACCTGCTCCGGTCCATGGGCTGCCGCTACGGGCAGGGCTACCTCTTCTCCAGGCCGGACCCGTCACCGCTGCCCGTCGTGAGCTTCGACAGCTGACCGACGGGCGCCAACGGAGGATCGTCCGCACCGGTCCGGCAATCTGTAGCGGTCAGCCGCGCGATCTTCCTGAGTTAGCCACCGGAAGGCCGCGCTCAGGCGGCCGGCGGGGTGGGGACGGCGCCTGGCCACGTGCCCAGGTATGCGGGACTGTCGAGGTAGACGCTGTTCACCCCGGTCTGGGCCGGGTACTCGACCCCGGCGAGCAGGTTGGCCTGCGGCTGCAGGTCGAGGGTCCTGCCGTGGTTGCGCACGGTCAGGGTCAGCTCGGCGGGCTGGCTGTCGAACGAGGTCGCCCAGCCAACCCTGAGGACGTAGTCGAGCACGCCGGGGGCCGCTAGCGCGGAGTCGTCATCGACGTAGACCTCGATGACCGCCAGGGTCGACAGGCCGGAGATGACCTCACCAATGCTGGCATCGCTCAGCCCGGGGACGGCGTTCAGGAGCGCGGCAGCGGCCTCGCGGCTGATGCTCGCCCCGGTCGCTGATGCCCCGGTCGCTGATCCTGAGGACGTCGGCGTTGGCGCCGGAGTGGCCCTGACGGCCTGCGGGGAACAAGCAGTGAGCACGGCTGCCATAGTCACGGCCGCGACAAGGGTGACGATCGAGCGAGTGCCGAGTTTCACCTCCGGATCCTCATCGAGTTGTGGTGTAGTCGCGGACGGTGGCGCGTGACGTCCCTCGCGAGGTGCAGCTCGTCTGTCTTCCCCAGGACTCGTGAAGCGAGAGGTTCTGTCGCCTGTGCACTCTTTGCCATGCGTTTCCCCCGTAAGCCCCGTCCAACCTTAACGAGATTGGGGCGGATCAGCGGTTCTCGTCGGACGACGTCACGCCCGGGACGGTGCGGGACCGTCGACTCGCCTGAACCTGTGAACTGCGAATCTCGTTCGCTGGCTCATCCGCGGGCCGTTTCGGCCGACCCAGGCCGGGGGATTTGCACCCTTGCCAGCCCATCCCAATTGCAGCGTGATGCAACATTCCCCAAGTGAGGCGGGGCCGGCGCTCAAGGCCCGTCCTGGTGAAGCTGGCAGTATTGACCAGTTTCGTGGACACGAGCTCCCCGTGCACCTACGGTCGGCCTTGTACACAACTGAGGACGGAGGTGAACGAGATGAATGATGCTGAGGCATTTCGTGCTCCCCGCGCCCTCTGGCTCGCTCTCGTCGCCGTTGCGCTCGGCATCGCCTGGTTCCTGTGCGGCGGGGCGAATCCCGCGTCGGCGACCGATCTGCTCCCCGATGCGCCTCCTGCAACGGATGCCGCCGCACCCGGCCTCCTGAACGCTTCCGTCCCGGAGCTGGTCGCCAGCGTTCCTGCCTTTGCAGTCTCCGTCGTGGCTGACGCACCTGGCGTCGACACCGCAACCATTGACGCGGCGTCCGCAGACGTGCCCGAAGCCGTCGGGACGGCCATGACGCCGATTCTGGCCGCCGTAGCTGCCGAAGTACCCGACGTCAGCATTCCGGACCTCAGCATCCCCGATGTGGCGGGTTCTCCTGTCGCCGTGCCCGTCGCCGTGCCCACGATCGCCCTCGCGGTTTCAGACCTTTCCACCCTCGCGACTCGCACAGTGATCACCTCGGTCGTCCCGGCCGGGACCGTCTTCGTCGCGCCGAGCGCGCATCCGTTCCCGCCCTCTGTGCGCGGCACCGCCGGTATCCCCGACGCGGTCGCGAGCCTGACGCTACTTGATGCCGCGGCATCCGCTACCGGAGCCCCGCTCGGCACGCCGGGGCACCCCGTTAACCTGCCGCAGCCCACTCCGGATGCCGCAGCACCGGGCGGCGGCAGTTCGGCATCTCTGCTCGCAACGTGCGGATCAACACGCGCCGCGTCTGTCGCGGCTCTCCGTCTCACTTTCGAGGACGACGCCCTGCCGTCCTCCCTCTCCATCGACCCCGGTTCTTCTCCCGCCTGAGTAGGTCCCTGCCGTGCTATCCCGACGGCATGCGGACCACCGCCACGCGTCCCTCGCGCGGCTCACTCACACTTTCAAGGAGAACCATCGTGAACATCACTCTGTCCAGGGCGCTCTACGGCACCCTCTTCGTCGGGGCGCTCTCGCTCCTCGGCACGACCGCGGCGCACGCCGCAGACACCAGCGGCGACTCCGGAACCCTCTCGGGATCCCAGGTCGTCACCGACACCACGGCCCCTGTCCAGGTCTCCGGCAACGCGATCAGCG
>NZ_JASJVF010000079.1:0-13087 GCF_035019805.1 Cryobacterium sp. 10I1 | reverse complement strand
TTACGCGGAAGCGGGCGCGGGCATCCGCACCGTGAGCGCGCCGGGGTCGGCACGCAGGGAGACGGCGCGCACCGGGCCGAACTCGTCGCCGTCGATCTCGAACTCCTGCGGGTGCTCGAGCACGATCCTGATCCGTGAACCCCGAAGCGTCGTCATCACCCGTTCGTTGCTCGACTCGCTCTGGGCGATGATCCTGCGCCCGACCGCGGAGCGGCGCAGCACGCCGTTCTCCCACGTCACCCTGCGCCAGATGGTCAGCCAGCCGAGGACGCCCTTGGGCTGCAGCACGGCGATGTCGAGAATCCCGTCGTCCACCTGGGCATCGGGCAGGAACTGGATGTTGCCCGGCAGGACCCCGCAGTTCGCGACCAGGATCGTGCTCACGTGCGCCGGCCGGTCGGTGCGACCCTCGAGGCTATAACGGATGCGGAATGGCTTCGACTTCGGGATCACCCGCATGCCGGCATCGACATACGCGAGCCAGCCGACCTGTTTCTTGAGATCGGCGCTCGTGTTGGCGATCATCTGGGCATCGAGCCCGAGGCCGGCCATCACCAGGAAGACGTGTTCGGCTTTCTCACCCTCGGTGTCGGTGAGCACTGCGACGCCGAGGTCGATCGCCCGGTCCACGCCGCCGAACGCGATCTCCACCGCCGCATCGAGGCTCGCGAGCGGCAGCGCCAGGTTTCGGGCCAACAGGTTCCCCGTGCCGGCCGGCACGATCGCGAGGGCAACGCCCGTGTCGCGCAGGGCCTCGGCGACCGCGCGCACGGTGCCGTCCCCTCCCGCCGCGAGCACCACGGATGCCCCTTGTTCGATCGCCGTCCGGGTCGCCCGCTGACCGGCATCCGTCTCGGTCGTCGACAGCCACACCGTGCCCGACCACCCGGCGGCGGACTCGGCCGCTGCGACGCTCGCGCGGAGCTTGACCACGTCAACCTTGATCGGGTTGTACACGACGGCCGCTCGACGGCCGCTCGGAGTCTCACCGGGAGTATTCACGGGGTAAGGCTAGCAAGGCGCTCCGGCGGGCGCTTGTAGACTGGCACGGTGATTGATCCTGTACTGCTGCGAGAGAATCCCGATCTGATCAAGCGTTCGCAGAAGGCGCGGGGCGCTTCGGTCGAAGCTGTCGACGCCGCGCTCGCCGCGGACACGGCCAGGCGTACCTCGATCAAGGCCTACGAAGACCTGCGCGCCGCCCAGAACCAGTTCGGCAAGCAGGTCGCGAGCGCGCCCCCCGCCGAGAAGAAGGCCCTCGTCGCCGAGGCCCAGGCTCTCGCCGCCCGGGTCAAGGCCGCTGCGGCGACCGCGACGGATGCCGAGGCGGACTTCACCGGGATCGTCCGCACCCTCGCCAATCCCATCATCGACGGCGTCCCGGCCGGAGGCGAGGAGAACTTCACCACGCTCCGCACCCACGGCGAGATCCCCACCTTCGACTTCGAGGCCCGCGATCACCTCGAGCTGGGCGAAATGCTCGGCGCGATCGACATGGCCCGCGGCGCGAAGGTGTCCGGAGCGCGCTTCTACTTCATGCGCGGCATCGGAGCCCGGCTCGAGATCGCCCTGATGAACATGGCCCTCGACCGCGCGCTCCAGGCCGGGTTCATCCCCCTGATCACGCCCACGCTCGTCCGCCCGGAGATCATGGACGGCACCGGCTTCCTCGGCGAGCACGCCGACGAGATCTACTACCTTCCCGCAGACGACCTCTACCTCACCGGCACGAGCGAGGTTGCGCTCGCCGGGTACCACTCCGACGAGATCCTCGACCTGAATGATGGCCCGCTGCGCTACGCCGGCTGGTCCACCTGTTACCGCCGCGAGGCCGGCTCCGGCGGCAAGGACACTCGCGGCATCATCCGGGTGCACCAGTTCAACAAGCTCGAGATGTTCACCTACGTCCTCCCCGAGAACGCCGAGGCAGAGCACGACCGCCTCGTCGCCCTGCAGGAGGGCATGCTGCAGTCCCTCGGTCTCAGCTACCGCGTGATCGACGTCGCAGCGGGCGACCTCGGGTCGAGCGCGGCCCGCAAATTCGACATCGAGGCGTGGGTGCCCACCCAGAACGCCTACCGCGAGCTGACCAGCACGAGCAACTGCACCACGTACCAGGCCCGACGTCTGGACATCCGCTATCGCACCGAATCGGGCAAGACCGCGCCGGTCGCCACCCTCAACGGCACCCTCGCGACCACGCGTTGGATCGTCGCGATTCTCGAGACGCACCAGCGAGCGGATGGCTCGGTGCTCGTCCCCGAGGCGCTGCGGCCCTGGCTCGGCGGCCTCGAAGTCCTCGAGCCGATCCGATGACCGCGACCGTCTCGCCCTGGCTCGTCGCCCTCGACATCGACGGAACCACCGTGCACGAAGACGGTTCGATCAGCCCCGCCGTGCTCGAAGAGGTACAGCGGCTCACCCGCTCCGGGCACGAGATCATGCTCGCAACCGGTCGTTCGACGGCGGCCACCCTGCCGGTGCTCGAGCGCCTCGACATCACGCCCCGCTACGTGGTCTGCTCGAATGGCGCGATCACCCTGCGCCGGGATCTGACCGCGCCGACCGGGTATCGCCGCGAATGGGTCGAGACCTTCGACCCGAGCGAGGTGCTGCTCTCGATCCGCTCGCACCTCGGTGACGCACGCTACGCCGTCGAAGACGAGCACGGCTTCTACCGGTACACCGAGCCCTTCCCGGATGCCACTATCGGCCTCGACAGTGAACACGTCGAGTTCGACGAGCTGCTCCGCCACGAGGCCACCCGCGTCGTCGTTATCTCGCCTGACCACGAGATGGAAGACTTCCTGCAGGTCGTCGAGCAGATGGGCCTCAACCGGGTGAGCTACTCGATCGGCTGGACCGCGTGGCTCGACATCGCGCCCGACGGCGTCAATAAGGCCACCGCAATGGAGCGGGTCCGAGCCGAGCTGGACATCCCCCGTGCCCGGGTGATGGCCGTCGGTGACGGACGCAACGACATCGAGATGCTCGAGTGGGCCGGGCTCGAGGGCCGCGGCGTTGCCATGGGCCAGTCCCCCCATGAGGTGCTCGCGGCGGCCGGGGAGATCACGGGAGCCGTGCTCGACGACGGCCTCGCCACGGTTCTCGCGTCGCTCTGACGCCGCTCCGGCACCCCTCCGAACCGCCTCGCTGCGGGCGTCCCAGCCTGCTGGCAGGGTGAGGAAGGCGCGATCGGCTAGAATCGGTCGGTATTCGTGTGTTGTCGACCGGGCGTTCTTCGCCGGACCGGGCCGCGAACGGGAGGGCTGTCCGAGCGGCCGATGGAGCCAGTCTTGAAAACTGGTGGACAGAAATGTCTCGTGGGTTCGAATCCCACGCCCTCCGCACGAACCCGTTACCCGGCCGGCACCACAGAAGGGATCTGAGTGAGCGACCAACCGAGACTCCGTTCCGCACGATCCCACAAGCTCAGCACCATCGCGCGGCACGGCCGGTTGAAGCACTCGAACCCGGTCGTCACCGTCGTCAAGTTCCTCGCAGCGGCCATGGCCGTCGTGCTCGTCAGCGGCGTCTCCGTCGCCGCGATCGCCACCCTCGACGTCGCATCGAGCGCGCAGCCCGGTGTGCACCTCGCCAACGAGACGAACGGCCCCGTCCCGCAGATCGGCGCCATCACAGGCGGCGTCAACCTCCTCATCGTCGGCAGTGACAGCCGCAAGGGCCAGGACCCGTCGTTCGGCCCGGAGGACTCCACCGGCGACCTCAACGACGTCACCATGCTCCTGCACATCTCGCAGGACCACACCAACGCCTCCGTGATCAGCTTCCCGCGCGACATGTTCGTGCCGATCCCGGCCTGCCCCGACCCGAGCGGCGGCACGTTCAATTCGATGAGCCGCCAGAAGATCAACACCACGCTCACGTACGGCGGGCTCGCCTGC
The DNA here is from genome assembly GCF_035019805.1 of Cryobacterium sp. 10I1. NCBI lineage: Bacteria > Bacillati > Actinomycetota > Actinomycetes > Micrococcales > Microbacteriaceae > Cryobacterium > Cryobacterium sp. 10I1. The sequence continues at coordinate 9,182 of NZ_JASJVF010000079.1, read as the reverse complement.
ACGGTGCTCACCGTGGAGAAGCTCACCGGCCTGACCATCCCCTTCGCGGCCGAGGTCCAGTTCAGCGGCGTGATGGCCATGTCCACCGCTGTCGGCGGCGTACCGGTCTGTGTCGCCGAGGAGATCCAGGACGAGTACACCGGCACCTTCCTCAAGCCCGGCATGCACACCCTCGAGGGTGTTGCGGCCCTGCAGTTCCTCCGTACCCGCCACGGTGTGGGCGACGGCAGCGACCTCACCCGGATCAACAACCAGCAGGTCTTCATGTCGGCCCTGGTGCGCACCATCAAGAGCGCGAGCACGCTGTCGGACCCGCTCAAGGTGTATTCGCTCGCGAAGGCCGTGACCGCCAACATGAAGCTCTCCGATAGCCTCAACAACGTCTCCGTGATCGCGTCGATCGCGGTCGCGCTCAAGGACATCGACCTGAACCAGGTCGTCTTCGTGCAGGTGCCCACCGGCGGCACGACCGGCGGAGTGCTCCCGCTCCAGCCCGACTTCAAGGAACTCTTCACCGCGGTCGCGGCCGACAAGGCCCTCAAGCTCGGCGGCACAACGGGGCGCGGCGCGACGCTCGACCCGAGCGCGACCGCGACTCCGACGCCCGCCGCGACGACGGATGCTTCCGCGACGCCCGATCCCACGGCATCCGCCGGTGCCACCCCGATCCCCACCCCGACGGACGCCACGACCCTGTCGGAGTCGGCGACCGGCCAGACCGCCGGGGAGCTGACCTGCTCCGTCGGCCGCACCCTCAACAACCAGTAGGCGCGGGCCTTCGGGCACCCGTGCAAACGGATGCCGCCGGTACGGTTATGATTACACTCGTGTGTTTGCTCGGTGAATTCTGCGCAGGCGCCAAGGAGACGTCGCATAGTACGGCTTAGTGCACCACCCTGCTAAGGTGGAGTACCCTTCACGGGGTACCGTGGGTTCAAATCCCACCGTCTCCGCACGTGTCTTCCCCCTACATCCCAGTGTTTTCAAGGGACGTGGGGGTTTTTTCTTGGGCAAAATCCTCCCGTGGCAACACTTTGGCAACACTTGAGAACGTGGCAGCCTGATTCAGGAGCGTTGCGCGGCGTCCAGATCGCCGCGACGGACGCCGGCAATGTCATCGATTGAGTCTGCATTAGCGAGTAACCCCGCGACCACAATGGTGACTTTCAACCTAGCCTTCGCACCAGAGGGGTAGGGAACGTCGACGAACGGTTCGCGACCGCGCCCAGACCTGTAGACGCTTCCAACAGAATCGCCGGAATAAGGGCGAGGGCAGGGCGGCTGCGCATCCGCCTGTATAAAGAAACGGCCGGGCATCCCCATATCAGGCCCGGTGGCGCGAGGGTCGGTTTAGGTCTGCACTTGCCGTGACACTGGGACTGTTCAGCTTCTGTTTACTCGTAGGTCTATGGGCGATGGCCTAGAGTCGGAAATATGCAAGGTAGTCGATCTTGCATATCGTGGCGGGGGGCCATATTTTGCATTTGATAACTGTTCGAAAAAGGCTGAGGCTAGTCGTTGGAATAGCGCTGGGAGGGTTGCTCGCGGTGGGGCCAGCTGTCGCCGTGACGGCCGCACCGGTCGTATCTGATACGGAGCAAATCCAGGCAGCAATCACGATGGCTGTCGATCAACGCAACGCTTTGTCGCTTGTGCCAACAAGCGCTCAAGCCAGGTCTCTGGACCCGTCAGCGCAGGCAAAACCTGCGCTGCAAACTTCAACTAGCTCGAGGGATCGCGCCAGGCTAGTTACTCAGCAGAAGTTGCTGGCCGACTATGGCGAAGCATTCACACACTTCGGTTCGACAATCCAAGTCACCTCGGAGAGAAGTTCTGGCGCAACGGTAGAAGTCGCATTCACGGAAACAACAGCGATGACGTGAACAACAGATCCTGATGGAAATGGCCGGCCGGATTACGGATACCGTTTGGAGCAGACGGCGAGCGTCAATCGCGTCGGTGAGACATGGGAAGTGTCCAACTTGTCCCACGCCGTATCAACTGACCTCCCAGCCACGGTCCCGCCGAGTGACGCCGTGGCAGCTGCACAATCGGACGGATCAGCTCGCAATGCTTTAACTGAGGCGTTTGCCACGAAGAGTTTCAGCCAGAGCGAAAACCAGGCGGAGAGTCCCCAATTGACACGGCTAAAGGGCGCGGCCCAGGCGAATCCTGCTCCCTTTGCCGCATTGAGCACGTCGGACAGATCTGCGATCGTCGCCTACGCATACAAATGGGCGATGGCGCGAAATCCAGACTTCAAAGCGTTGGATGACGATTGCACCAGCTTCGCCTCACAAGCTCTGTTCGCCGGAGGATGGCAGCAAGAAATCGGATGGCCCACCGATCAGGGCGCTTGGTTCGGTGGCACTCTCTTGATGGCAAATGCGTGGAGCCGTGCCCAGTCTTTGTTCGATTTCGGCTATCAGGTTACAGGTCGATTCCACTACGCCCAAGACGCGCCGTCCGCTGGCGATATCACTTTTTGGATCTGGAGGAAGGGTGACGGCACGTATAACTACACCTTCGATCACACCTCAATCGTGACCTTCACGGATTCCACAGGGCAGCCGTACTACACCCAGCACACCAACGATCACGTCAACAAATCGCTGACACTGATGCTCGCTGACGAACCAGGAGCAATCTATTCGAACTGGGGAGTCTAGGTATCGGACATAGTCTTCGACAGGCCAGGGCTCTCGCGTATTCCGCGGGAGGCCTGGTCTGTGCTGCATTCTTGGTCGCCCTTTCTGGTTGCACTTTCGCGGACCCCACATCTGTTCCGCCGTCAGGTGCCACAGGTCGAACCGAGGCGCAGGTACTCAGCGCCCTCCAGAGTCCGGACTCTTCGGCCCTCCGCGCACTCTTTCCAAGTCAAAGCAAAACTCAAATTGACGCGGCTTGGGACGTGTGTGCGCCAGCGGCATCGAATCCAAAACGGGCAGTCACCCTTAACACAGGAGATGACGACCCTAAATTCGCGACAATTACCATCGCCACGCCCGCTAACACGCCCGGATCTCCAGGATGTGTGCTTTCGCTCACCTGGCAAGACAATAGTGGAGCGCGCGGGTGGCAGATTAATGGCGGAGTGTTGTCCTTCCCAGCCAGTGCTGCACCCACTGGATAACTCAACTCGACCCTTCGCTTGTTGGCCGGGATTGGGTCGGCCAAGATTCGGTTCTGTTGCCGGCGATCTGGATGGGAGGTACGCTTTGCGAGCGTTAACGCAGCGAACGTTTCCCTCCTAAAGGCCAGTGTTTTCAAGGGATGTGGGGGTTCTTTCTTGGCCAAAATCCTCCCGTGGCAACACTTTGGCAGCACTTGAGAACGTGGCGGCCTGATCCAGGAGGGTGGCAACGGCGTCCAGGTCGGCATCGAAGAGGTCCGCGTAGATGTCTAGGGTCATCGCAGCGGAGGCGTGGCCGAGCATCCGCTGCACCGATTTCACGTTCGCGCCGACGCTCACGGCGAGACTCGCGGCCGTGTGCCGGAGGTCGTGGAGGGTCATCCGCGGTAGGCCCGCCCTGGTCAAGGCCGTCAGGAACCAGCTGCGGGTTCCCACACTCACCCGCGTGCGCTTGAGGTGCTGCCCGAACCGGTCCGAGAACACCAGGTCGGTCGGCTGCTTTTCTGCACAGGCGTCGGCCAGTCCCGGAGTCAGAAACTCGGGGAAGGGCACCGAGCGGCGCTTCGATGACTTCGGGGAACCGACTTCGATGCGCCCGCCGACTTCGACGGCGTTCCGGTTGATGTTGATTCTGCGTCGCGCAAGGTCGAGGTCTCGCACTTCGAGGCCGATTGCTTCGCCCCAGCGCAGGCCGCAGTACGCGAGCACCAGCACGAGGGTGGACCGATCGCCGGAGGCTCGCGCCAGAGCGGCCACCTGGTCGTGGCTCAAGTACCGGTGATCCTTCTGCACCTTCCGGGGCAGGTTCACGCCGCGCGCCGGATTCGAGCTGATCCGTCGATCCTTCACGGCAATATCCAACAGCGCCGCGAGGATCCCGTAGGCGCGCAGCACGGTCGTGGCTCCCTTGCGACCGGTCAGCTCGGTGACCCAGGCCTGGACCTCGCTGTGCCGGATGGTCCCCACGGCGCGCCCACCCCAGACGGGCTCGACGTGCAACCTCCACGCAGACTCGACCGGGCGGAGACTCGACGGCTTCAAGTGCGACTGATGGGTCAACCACTCAGCGCCAAGGACGCCCACGGTGGCACGCGCCGCGGTTGCGTCGATGAACTCGCCCGTCGCCTTCGACATCTCCACCGACGACAGGAACAGGGCCGCGTCGCGTTTGGACGTGAACCCGCGCTTCTGCCCCTGCACGTGGTCGGGCTTGCGATAGATCACCCGATAGCGTTTGCCCGCTGTCGTCGTGTACGCGTGAATGCTGCCCATGGCTCCATCTCGATGTCGTCGTCGGTCGGGATCGTGAGGTGGTGAGAATTCTTGACTCTGGAATTATCGCCTCAACGTCCGACGCCGACCGAGGGAGTGACCGATCGCATGGCGACCGCGTCAGCCGGCCCAGCCGTCGAGTTTCCACCCGGCCGAGGTCAGATATGAGGACAGTTGGTTGATGCGTCGGTTGGCTTCGTCCAGGCGTTCTTGCGTGGTGTTCCACGGCTGGCCGGCGCTGCCTTCGCCGACGGCCACGTTCACTGCGGTTTCGACCTGGAGGTTGCTGGTCAGTCGGTTGCGTTCGCGGATGAGCGCGTCCAGTTCGCGCATGGCTTGTAGCTGGGTGCGTTCGGAGCGTTCGTCGGTCGTGGTCCACCGGTAGGCGCCGTCGGTCTCGCCGGAGATCCAGGCGTCGAACTCGACGACGGTCATGGCGGCGAGGGCCGGGCTGAGGTTGGGCAGGTCGAGGGCGTCGAGGGGACGGCCGACGGGGGCGAGCAGGAACAGTGGGGAGACGCCGAGGGCGTGGGCGATGTTCAGCAGTTGGCTGACGGCGAGGTCGCTCTTCCGGCCGGCTTCGATGTTCTGCAGGATTGCCTCGGTGACGTTGTCGCCGGGGATCGTGTCGGCGAGCTCCTTTGTGGTGCGGATGCCGCGGTGTTTCCGGATGGCCTGGATGCGGTCGCCGATGCTCGTCTCAGTCCGAAAATCTGTCATATGGACAAGATACTACCCAAACACTTGTCAAACGCGAGAAGTCACCATATTGTGACCTCAACATTGGAACAACCGAAGGGTTGTCATCGAGACAGGATGATCATGGACGACGACTATATCCTCCCCGCCACCGTGGGTGAGATCACCGGAATGAAGACCGGCGCCCTCGCCCAGCTCCGCTACTTGGCTCGGGGTCCCCGGTTCTACAAACCCACACCCCGGACCGTGCTCTACAAGAGATCCGAAGTCCTCGCCTGGATCGAAGCCAGCGCCACCACCCGCACCTCAGAGCCTCCGATTCGGTACTGAGCCATCTCGTTACGCCCGCGGCACTTAATCGCCCACGGTGGCACGGGTGGGCGCCCGGGACCAGTGAGCGTCGTCAGCAGAGGAGTCGATCGATGCGCAGACCAGCGTGCACGGCGGACACGTCGCCTCACGTCCGCAGGGGTGGGTGAGGTCTTGTGGGCTTGTATGCGGCGAAGAACGCCGTCCTGGTCGCCGCCCAGCTGGGCCTGGGTCATGCGTCGACGCTGTTGCTGATCCATATGGCCTTGGAGTGCTGGGACGATGAGCGCAATCCGGGCGGTCAGCCGCCCCGACGCTATTTCGCTGGCCGGGAAGCGTCTGCTCTCGCCCTCGGGTTCCTCGCCCCGTCCAACGGGAGCGCCGCGGCCCACCAGGCCGTCAAACGCGCCGTGACGGAACTCACGAACACTGGAGCGATCACTCGGGTGCGGTCGGGCCGGAACGGGCGTGCAGCCGAGTTCGAACTGAACCTCAACAGTGCCAAGCCGCCGACGCCCGGCCGCCGGCTTCCGGAGTTCCGGGATCGGGTCGCGGATGTCTAGGGGGTCGCTCAGCGTCCCCCTCAGGGGTACGGTCCCCGTCCCCTTCAGGGGTACGAAAACTGACCCAGCAAGGGGACGCTCACCGTCCCCTTTAACAGTAAGGAACAGGAAGAACAAAACTGGAGCAGTACGCGCGCGCGAACCATGCCTGTGGATAACTCACCACCGAAACCCGCGCTGGACTAAGGGCGAGTTGAGTCGTTTGCTGTGACGATGGCCCGTCGTGCGTTGGGCCATCCGGTCCAGCCTCGAAGTTCGAATAGGTATTCGTTCCCCGATCGGATGGACTGACCGAGGGTTTCCGCTTCCTTTTCGCTGAGGACGCGTCCGCCGGTGACCTGCAGGAGCCCGCAGGTGGTGTCTACGTCGTAGACCACGCCGAGGAAGCCGGATTTTCCATAGGTGTCGTGGTGGGACGCTGCGTTCACGGTGCAGGTCGAAAAGGATGAGTCGTTCCACCAAATCCCGGCTGCCACTCCATAGGCCAGCATGAACGTCATCCCGATCGCAAGGATGACCAGACAGGTGAATGCGAGCCGTTTTACTCGGCGGTCGCGCGCAGTCACCGGGCGCGGAGTGAGGGGCGGAACGCTCGCCGTGAGGGGTGTCGAATTGAAACGTGCCTGGATCCGATCCGCTAGCGAATTTCGCTTCCCCATCTCCGCAGCATACCGGCGACCGTCGATGGGCTCACCGTGTCGCTCTGGCGCGTTCCGGCGATGACTGACAAGATTGCACCGCGCTGGGCAGGAGTCGCGATATTCCAACTCGAGGGGGACGCAGTGGCAGAACATGAACCGTGGTTTGGTCCGAAGCAACTGGGTGGCGGCTGGGGTCCGCACGCGTGGCAAGGGTGGCTAATCGTTGCTGTGTTCACGATCGCGGTGGTTGTGATTACGATCAGTGCGACGACGCAGACTGGCTAACAACGTGGCTCGGCCCGCTGGCAACAGGCGTTCAGTTTGGCCGGCCGAGGTGACCGACGACGAATCGCAATCGGGAGGGAAGCGAAGGGCATGCCGTATGTGATGCGTCGATGGTTTTGGTGGGCCGGTGTGCTCGCGCTTGGTGTCGTCCTTGTGGGTGGTCGGCTCGTATGGGCGGGCGCATCGGGTCCGCCACTCACCTGGGCAGACGTGCTTATCCCGGTCGCCGTCATCGGCGGCTTCACGGTCGCAGTGGTTGTGCTCTACGTGGTCCTCGTGAGAGTCATGGGAACCCGACGGCAAGACGCGGCCACTCTCGCTGCGATCCAGTCCAGCGAGCCCGACGCCGTGGTCGTCTACGTCGCCCAGACAGCGGTCTCGAGGAGGGCCCTCGAGGCTCTTGGTGGGAACGTCGTCTTCGAATGGGCTGCCGCTCTTGGCGTGACCTCATTGGGCATCAGTATTTGGCAGTCTTCGCGGGAGGGGAACAGTGTCCGACTCTTCGACCTCCGCTGGAGCGACGTCCGAGACGTGCGTCTGGTGATGACGGCGATCTTTGGCAGTACGACGCCGACCCTCCAGCTGTCGTTCGCCGCAGGAGGCGACCATCCTGTGGTCGTCCCGCTTATCGTCCGACGCGGATTCGGTTCAGTGATTGGGCTCGGGCATGGCCGGCACATAGAAACAATCGAAGCGAGAGTTCAGGGCCTGCGCGGCTCGACGGAGTAGGCATTCGCCGGGAGTACTCGTGCCAGCCACGGTGGCGGCGTTGTCAGGACGAGCGGGCCTTCAGGATGTCGCGGCGGCGTGCGCGCATTCGTCGGGTAGTCGTTTGCCCCGTCATCGAGAGCGAATAGGTAAACGACTGCCCGAGGGCACTCTTTCCCTGTCCCACCGCCTCCCCCTCGCTGCGCTCACTTCCCAACCCCCCACACTCAACGGCTTTGTGTGGGGGGTTGGGAAGTGAAGGGGAGGTGGTGGGACAGGGAAAGAGTCAGAGGTAGATGAAAGAAATATGAATGAAAGAAAAAGAAAAAAACAAAGAGAAAAAACAAGAAGAAAAACGATGAGGTACTGAGGTTCTAAGGGCGGGATGAGTTGATGGTGCAGGTGACAGAGCGTGATCTGGCGATGGTCGAGTGGCTGGGCGTTGTGCGTGTGGCGGAGGTCGATTCGATCCGGTGGGCACTGGGCGCGATGTCGGGTTCAGCGGAGCCGATCAGCACCAGGAAGGCGCAGCACTGGGTGATGCGGATGGTTCAGGCTGGACTCGTGGCCCGGGAGCGCCCGACGTTCCAGAGTGCGTCGTTCGTCTGGGCGACGCACGAGGCTGTCGGTAAGCAGCCGCCGAACCTGTTCCGGCAGACCACGAGGCACGAGGTCGCGGTCGCGGCGGTATCGGCCCGGTATCTCGCTCTCGGCTATACCTGGAAGCGCGACCGACGACCGGTCAGCCATCTCGACCACCAGGCCGACGGTGTCGCAACCTATGGCGACTGTGTGGAGCTTGTCGAAGTGGAGCTGACCGCGAAATCCTCACCGCGATACAGACTGATCTGCGAGAACCACTCGATGCGGCTCGCTCGTGACGGGATATCTCAGGTCGTCTACTTCTGCACGGCGGATGCCGACCGAGTCGTGACTATAGAGGCCGACAGATTCATCTTCCGCACAGAACGCCCGCGGCTTGTCTCAACGATCGCCTTCGACAAGCGGGGGCACTGGCTCGGCAGCGCACTCGACCCGCGCGCCACAATCGGACCGTCGGGTGCAGGACGGCGCAGGGGCGATGATGCGATCAACCGGAAGCTTGAGAAGACGACGTCCGCGACGTCTATGGCACAGTTTGGGACCGGCGTAGGGGTCGGTAATCGTACAGCGAGGGCAGGGGATACTTGACCTCGTGACCAACTCACTTCTGACATTCAACATCGTTGATGGACAGGTCGTGCTGGTCTTCAGCGCACTGAGTATCGCAGCGTTGATCTATCTCGTAGTGCGTCCCGAACCACGATCACTCGGCGGCCGGAGAGCGCTTCGACGACGTCCTACCGTCCGATGGGTGCGCACCGTTCTTGTGGCCGCTGGGCTCGGGGCCATCGCGGCGGTTATCACTCTGAGCATCACCGAACTCGGCCTCAACGTATTCGGAACACCATTGCAATCCGATACGCGGTACTGGGTAACCGGGGCCTTTGCCGCTCTAGGAGCGTGAGTCAGTAACGCCTATTCGGCTTTGATGCCAATGAATGCCTCCGATGTCGTCGGGTTGGGTTGGGG
>NZ_JASJVF010000078.1:0-13218 GCF_035019805.1 Cryobacterium sp. 10I1 | reverse complement strand
TGTGAACCAGGCCGGGTCCGTGATGATGTTTGCGGAGTCGACGACCTTGACGGACGACGGCGTCGCCGCCTGGGCGGCCATCGTCGAGACCGCGAACATCGTGCAGTTCGCCGCAGACCGCCAGTTGCGGGATGCCGTGGGCCTGACCCTCGCCCAGTTCGAGATCCTGCTCCGGCTCCTCGAAGCGCCAGAGGGGCGGTTGCGGATGACCGACATCGCGGACGCGCTGACGGTGTCCCGCAGCGGGCTCACCTACCAGGTCGCCCGGCTCGAGGCCCTCGGGCTCGTGGAGCGACGCCCGTCACCCGGCGACGAACGTTCCGTCATCGCGCACATCACCGCAGCGGGCCGGGCGGCACTCGCCGCCGGCGGACCTGGTTACGTCACGCTCGTGCGTGAGATGCTCTTCGACCGCATCGGGCCGGAGGAACTCGCGACCGTCACCGAGATCCTCGGCGACGTGCGCGCGCAGCTGCGGTCACGTCCGAAGCGGTCGGCGTTCCGGCGTTCCCGCGGCGCTGCCGCTGCGGGGGATTGACCTCCCGGCGCCGCTCACGCCGTCGGGATCAGCTCGGTGCGGGGGCACGGCTGCCCGCCGACGAGATTGAGGCAGGACGCGAACACGGAGGGGTACGGTTCACTCAGCGAGGATCCGAACCAGGTGTTGTAGAACAGCCAGAAATTCAGGTTTCCGTGCGTCGAGCATCCGCCGCCGTCGCCGTTCGTGTCGGCGAGTGCCGCGGCATCCGGCTGGTACGGGGTGTAGTTGTACAGGTTCGCCGTGGCCTGGTTACGGATCTGAACCGTAGCCGCGCCGCACGCGGCGTCTGGGTTGTACGCGACGCTGACCGCGCCGACCTTGTAGGCGCGTTCGGGCTCCTGGGTGTACTGCCGGAACTGCCACGCGGCCCGGTAGACCTGGTTGAAGAAGCCGAAGTACTCCGCGGCGCAGTCGGCGGTATCCGGGCAGCCGTAGCCCGTCGCCCGCAGGTATCCGGATGCGCTGGGCCGGGTCAGCAGGGACTGTTCCTTCTGCAGCAGCACGAGGAGAACCCGCGGGCTGATCGTGCAGGCCTCGGCGACCTTCTCGATGATCGTGCTCGCACGCTCGTTCGGCTCGCCCGCGTACGCAGCGCAGTGTCCGGGGCCCTGCGCGGGTTCGGACACGGTCGACTCGCGGTACTCCCAGAGGCACGGCGACTCGTCGCGTCGCACACAGTTCCGGCCTTCCAGGAAGGACTGCACCTCGTCGGTCGTCATCGCATTGGGGTTGAAGAAGTTGTAGTCACTGATCAGGGCGCCGGCGTCGAAGACGGCGGGATCGGAGGGCGCCGTCCGCGGCACGACGACCGAGCGCACGAGGAAGCCGCCGGCCACGATCGCGGCGACCGTCGCGACGGCGATGAGGATTCGTCGCTGGGAGGCGCGGAGAGGCATGACTCCACCCTAACCGGGCCCGGCAAACGATCGGGGCCGGAGAGGTGCCAGCGCCAGGGCTGACGCGGGGCTGACGGTGCGGGGTGGCCGCGACGGTTCTTCTCGCGGTCGGGGGTGTTTTCCGTCGCGCCCCCTTTGCCGGGAGTAGCGTGGGAGCATGTCAGGCATCGATGCAGACCAGTCTCCAGCTCCCACCGGCAGTATCGTCGTCGGGCACGACGGCTCCGACTATGCGAACCATGCGCTCGCGGTCGCCCTCGACCTCGCCGGGCCGCTCGGCGCATCCGTCGTCGTCGTCCGGGCCTGGTCGATCGACACCGCTCCACGCCCGGCCGACTGGAAGTTCGGCTACGTTTCGCCCCTCACCGACTACGCCGGCGCGGTACGGGAGAAGCTCGAGGCCGATGCCGGGCCGATCGCGGCGCAGCATCCGGGAGTGCCCGTCGAGTACCGGGCGGCGTACGCGACGCCGCTCAGCTGCCTGATCAGCGTTTCCCGCGGCGCACGGATGCTGGTGGTCGGCTCCCGCGGGCGCGGCGGCCTCGCCGGGATGCTGCTCGGGTCGGTCAGTGAACAGTGTGTGCGACACGCGGACTGCCCTGTGCTCGTGGTGCGGCCCGGCGTACCGGCCTGAGCGGCCCCTAGCGTCCGGCCGCGGGGCTCCTGAGGTCGGCGACCGACGCCCGGGGGATGAGTTCCGTCGGGAGTTGGATGTCCTCGACCGGCTGACCCGGTGACTCGATCTCGGCCACGAGCCGTTCGACGGCGAGCTCTCCGAGTTGCTCGACCGGGCGCGCGACGACGGTGATCCCCGGGACCATGTATGCCGCCCACGGGCTGTCGTCGACCGTGACCAGAGACACTTCGCGTCCGATCGCGAGCCCCCGCGAACCCGCGACCTTGAGCACGGACAGCGCCATGTCGTTGTTGGAGGTGAAGATGACCGTGGGTGGGGAGGCCAGGTCGAGCATCTCTGCGACCGCGGCCTCCGATGACTCGGGGACGTCTTCGCTGAAATGCCAGACCTGGTCTTCGGGAGGGATGCCCGCGTCGGCCGCTCCGGCGGCGAAACCATCGGCACGGTCCCTGACGCTCGAGATCAGTGCGGGGGGCCGTGCGGTGGTCTGGCCTGCGATGTTCGCGGCCGTGATCAGGAAGCCGAGCCGGGCGTGCCCGAGGCCGACGGCATTGCGGACCGCCTCCCGCGTGCCGGTGAAGTCGTCAGTCGTGACCGTGGTGACGCCGAGATCGTCCAGGCGACGGTCGGCGAGCACGAGCGGGCGTCCGCCCAGGTTTCCGGCCTCGAGGTGCTCGCTGTGGCCGATTGCGGAGGGGAACACGATGAGGCCGTCGACCTGCTTCTCGAGCAGGGTTTCGATGGCCCCTCGCTCTACGTCCGGGTCCTCGTCGGTGTTGCTGATCAGGACCTGGTACCCGCGTTTTCGCGCGGCATCGACGATGGACTTGGTGGCGCGGTCGAAGAATGCGTTCGTGAAGTCTGCGATGACCACGAGTCCGATCGTGCTGGTCGACCCGGCGCGCATGGCCCTGGCGAGTTCATTGGGGCGGTAGCCGATCTCGTCTGCTGCGCGACGGACGCGTTCCACGGTGGCTGCGGACGTGCGCCCATACCCGGAGAGGGCCCGGGAGGCGGTGGCGCGGGAGACGCCGGCGTGCTCTGCGACGTCGATGATCGTCGGAGCGTGACTTCGTCGTTCAACCATGAACAATCCTCGTAATCGAAACGTTACCGAACAGGCTTGCGCCGCGGTGCTGTGTGCTGCAATCTTATACAAGTTTGCGAGAACGATCTCGCAAACGGCGTGTGCAGTCGCAATTGCAGTGCACCTATGTGTCAAAGGAGACCTCCATGAAGCGTTCGTTCCGAGCGATCACCACCGTCGGCGTCGTAGCCGCATTCGCCATGTCATTGGCCGCGTGCTCGACAACCGCGAGCACGGGAAGCGCGACCACGGCGACCGAAAAGAAGGACATCACCATCGCCTTCGTGATGGGCGCAGAGTCCGACCCGTTCTTCCAGGCCATGAAGGTCGGCGCCGAGGAGGAGGCCAAGGCCCAGGGCGTCAAGCTCATCTGGCAGGGCGACCCGGCCAAGTACTCCGCCGAAACGCAGATCCCGATCGTCGACGCCGTGCTCGCCCAGCAGCCCACCGGCCTCGTGCTCATCCCGACCGACCCGAAGGCCCTGCAGGCCTCGGTTGCCAAGGCCACAGCGGCCGGCATCCCCGTCGTCAACGTCGACACCCACGTCTCCGACCTCAAGGACGTCGTCAGCTTCATCACCGGCGACAACGCCGACGGCGGTTCCAAGGCCGCCGACGCGCTCGCGACCCAGATCGGCTACAAGTCCGGCGGCTCGTACAAGGTCGTCGTCGGACTCACCAGTGCCACCGCCACGACCAACGTGAGCCGCCTCGACGGCTTCAAGGCCCAGGTCGCCGCGAAGTACCCCGGCGTGGAAATCGTCGACGTCGCCTACTCCGAGTCCAACCCGGAGACGGCTGCCACGAACGTGAGCAACTGGCTGACCAAGTACCCGGACCTGAACGGCATCTTCGCGATCGACGGCACGAACGCCTCCGGCGCGGCCGCCGCGCTCGAGTCGAAGGGCCTCAGCGGCAAGATCGGCCTCGTCGGCTACGACGCATACCCGGACAACGTCGCCAAGATCAAGTCGGGCATCTTCACTGCCCTCGTCGCCCAGGACCCGGCCGCCGAGGCTCGCCTGGCCATCAAGACCCTCGTCGAATTCATCAACACCGGCAAGACGGCGACCGAGCACGAGGTCGTCATCCCCAACGTCGTCCTCGACTCCAAGACCTCTGACGCTGACTTCGCCAAGTACACCTACGTCAAGTAACTGACGCTTCCCGTACTTCACGAAAAGAGCCAGGGAGTCATCATGACCAACAGCAATCAAACCACTGCGCGGAAACCGGGCGTTCCGGCGGAACAGAAGCCGGTTCCGCTCGCTCTCACGGCGCGGATCAGCACCCTCGCGTCGAACCAGAGCACCATCCTGATCGGCGTGATGGTCCTCCTCGTCGTCGTCTTCTCGGTGCTGGAGCCCAAGTTCTTCTCCGCACTGACCGCCAGCAACATCCTCACAGACTGGGGATCGGTCGTCCTGATTGCAGTTGGCCAGACCTTCGTCGTGATCAGCGGTGGAATCGACCTCTCGGTCGGGGCCGTCATCGGTCTCAGCGGAGTCGTGTCGGCCTGGACGATGGCGAACGTCCTCAAGGTCGACCAGACGGTGTCCGGCGCGGACGCGTCGGGCCCGCTCCTCATCGGCACCCTGGTGTCGGTGGGAGTGGGGCTCCTCGTGGGCCTGACCAACGCCTTCCTGATCAACAAGCTCCGGATCGTCCCGTTCATCGCGACCCTGTCGACGATGGGGGCCGCCCTCGGGCTCTCCGTGATCATCTCGAGCGGGCAGCCCATCGGCTCGGCCAACAACTTCGACCTCATCGCCGCGATGGACCCGAAGGTGAACCCGTTGTCGTGGGCCTTGATCGTCGTGATCGTCGGGGTGACCATCGCCGGCCTGTTCCTGCACAAGGCGCGGTTCGGCCTCTACACCTACGCGATCGGCTCGAACACCTTCGCTGCCCGCGGCGCGGGCATCAACGTCGAACGACACCTGACGTTGGTCTACGCGCTCTCCGGGGCCCTGGCGGGCCTCGCCGGGATGTACGTCTACCTGCGCCTCGGTGCCGGCTCGCCGTCATCGGGAACGGGGCGTGAACTCGACGCCATCGCCGCGGTCGTCATCGGCGGCGCATCCCTGATGGGGGGCATCGGCCGGATCTGGGGCACCGTGCTCGGTGCGCTCATCCTCTTCACGGTGCAGTCCGGCCTGATCATGGTCGGCGTCGCACCCGACTGGAAGAAGGTCGTCGTGGCCATCCTGATCGCCGCGGCCGTCGCTGCGCAGACGCTGCAGAGCAAGAACGGAAGAAAATAATGACCGGCGAAGTGATCTACGAAGTCAAGAACGTCTCCAAGCGCTACGGGTCGGTCGTCGCCCTCGATGGTGCGAGCCTCAAGCTGCACGCCGGCGAGGTGCTCGGCCTGGTCGGCGACAACGGCGCGGGCAAGTCGACGCTCGTCAAGGTCCTCTCGGGGGCTCACCAGCCCAACGGCGGGAAGATCTACCTCGACGGCGTCGAGCGCACCTGGGGTTCGCCCCGGGAGGCGCTCGAGGCCGGCGTCGAAACCCTCTACCAGGACTCGGGGCTCGCCCCGCACCTGACGGTGTCGCAGAACGTGTTCCTCGGCCGGGAGAAGACCGTCAAGGGAATCTTCGGCACGATGGGCTTCCTGGCCCGCAAGGAGATGGAGCACGACGCCCACGAGGACCTCGAGCGCGTCGGGATCGCCGTTCCGGCATCCGACCGCCCGGTGTCCCAGCTTTCCGGCGGTCAGCGCCAGGCCGTGGCGATCGGCCGCGCCGTGGCGTGGGCGCGCCGTGTGATCATCCTCGACGAGCCGACCAACCACCTCGGTGCACGGCAGGCCGGCGAGGTGCTGCATGTCATCAAGGCCGCGAAGGCGAAGGGGCTCGGCGTGATCTTCATCTCGCACACCCTGCCTCATGTGCTCGAGGTCACCGACCGGGTCGTCGTGCTGCGGCTCGGCAAGATCGTCATGGATGCCCCCACCTCGGAATTCGACGGGGATCGCCTGATCGGTGTGCTCACCGGAACCATCCAGACGGTCAGGGTCGAGGGCGACTGACCCGCCGGTCGGACGCTCCGGGAAGCAAACGAAGCAGCCCCCTGGCGGCGCACTGCAGACACTCGCAGTGCTCCGCCCGGGGGCCGTCTTCGTGTCCTGAGACCGTGCGCGCTGGTCTCAGACGCTCGTGCGGAGCAAACCCCCGACATCCGTTTCCGCCCCGCCCGCTGCGGCGCGATTGGCCTCCAGCCAGGCGGTCAGGTCTGCGGCGGACAGGGGACGCGAATAGAGGTAGCCCTGCACCCCACCCGTGCCGAGGGCCTCGAGGAGACGTTGCTGGTCAAGCCGCTCAACGCCCTCTGCGACCGTCGCGACGCCGAGCTGGGCGCACAGCCGAACGATCGCCTCGATGACGGAGCGGTCGAAGGGATTGGACACCGCGCCGGCGACGAAACTCATGTCGATCTTCACGATGTCGACGGGGAGCGCGCGCAATGACGTCAGGGAGGCATAGCCCGTGCCGAAGTCGTCGATTGCGATCCCGACGCCGAGCGCTCCGATCGCGCGGAGGCGACCGATCGCGGCGGGGGAGTCCAGTACGACGGTCTCGGTGAGTTCGATGATGAGATCCTTCGCGAGGGTCCCGGTGTCGGCCAGGCAGCCGATGATCGAGTCGACGAACCCCTCGCGGTCGAGCTCGTGGGCCGAAACGTTCACGTGCACGGCCATCGGCGCTCCAGGATTGGCCGTCCGCCATGCCGCGGCGTCGAGGCAGGCGCGTCGCATCACGAAAGCGCCGATACCGATGATCGCTCCGGTCCGCTCGGCGATGTCGATGAAGTCACCGGGGAAGAGCAGGCCGCGTTCCGGGTGTTGCCAGCGGACGAGGGCCTCGACGGCGGTGCACTGCAGCCCGGGGAGATCGAGGATGGGCTGGTAGTGCACGACGAGCTCGTCGGCGGCCGCCGCGGCCGCGAGCTGCCATTCGAAGGTGACCCTGGGATTGTCCACGCGGAGGAGGCCAGGCTCGAAGACCTGGACGCGGTTCTTGCCATTGGCCTTCGCCGCGTACATCGCCACGTCCGCCTGGTGCACCAGATCCTCGATGTCGATCCCTGCTGCTGCTGTGGCGATGCCGATGCTGACGCCGACCTGCGCGGTGTTCCGCTCGAGGGTCACCGGTTCGGCGATCGACCTGCCCAGGGCTGTGGCGATGCAGAGGGCATCGGAATCACTCTTGCCGGCCAGGATGATGGCGAACTCGTCGCCACCGAGCCTGGCGCAGATGGCATTGCTCCCGGTGTTTGACCGCATCCGCTCGGCGACCTCGATGAGGAGTTCGTTTCCGGCCCGGTGTCCGAGAAGGTCGTTGACGTCCTTGAAATCGTCGAGATCGAGGAAGAAGATGTGGACGCCGCTGGCATCGTCTACCGTGCCCAGGATCGCGGTGAGCTTGGCCATGAACGACGCACGGTTGTTGAGACCGGTAAGCGGGTCCGAACTGACCTGGACCGTGAGCTCCCCCTGGACCGTACTGTTGCGGAGGGCGAGCGAGACCTGGTTGGAGAGCGCCCGGACCGAAACGAGGGCCTCCGCCGGGATCGTGCCGGGGGCTCCCACAAGAATCCACGTATTCGCCTGGGCATTCGAGGCGAGGCAGGCCCACGCCAGGGGGGTGCCGACGGCTGCATCGAGTGGGAGGGAGTCGACGTCGGTCGCGCTGGCGTCTTTTCCATTGGAGGCAGACGTGATGACGGTGCCGGGCAGTTGCGCAGGCAGCGAGTCGAACTGGCCGGTCGCGCCGTCGACGCGCAGGACAGGGCCGTCGCGCATGACCCGCAGGACGCGCAGTCCGGGGGTGGCGAGGCAGAGTTCCTGCGTCGCAGCCCAGCCGATGACCAAGATATCCGCCTCGTCGATGACTCCGAGGAGCAGGGTTCCAGTCGCCGAAAGCTCACGGTCGCGTCGCATCGACTGTTCGCGGGAGACCAGCACCATGCTCAGTTGCCGCACGATCACGACGGTGAGGAACAGGGTCGGAATAGTGCCGAGCACCACCACCGGTGGCGTCATCGCTGCGGACCCGTTGACCGGAACCCACAGCACGACCGTGATGACGAGTGCAAGCGAATACAGCGAGCAGCGGATGAATGACCTCGCCGTGGAACCGTAGAGTCCGCGCAACCAGATGGCCCCGAACATGACCCCGAGGACGATCATCGGGTCGGGCAGTGTCAGTGCGAGCGCCACGAACGCGACGAAGTCGATCAGGTCGAGTGCGAGCGGAATCCTTCTGAGGATGAACGCGGAACACCACGAGGCGATCAGGGCGACCGCGGCCGTGAGCGCGACCAGGAGAACTCCGTTGGTGTCCGAGGCGACGATGATCGGAACGGTGAGCAGAACTGAGGCCACCGCGAACCACGTGAAGAGCCACCGGGTGCCCTCCGTCATGCAATCCGGGCGGCGGAACGGATTCCACAGCGCGGTGAAGAAGTGATGTTGTTGTATCGCGGTCATGCGAGGCCGGGTCCTGTCAGTGTGTAGGCCGGCGAACCCGAAGGTCCCGTGCCTTTGCGACCCCGCCTTTCGACGGGTGTGCCTGTATGAGACCGCAATATTTGAAGCGTTTTCACACAGGGCCAGCCTAGCCTCCGCGTTCGGGGGGCCTGGCCGGAAGGAGCACCCATCCGTGTCGGGTAAACTCGAATGTCGGATTTGAGGGGTGTTTCGGTGGTCGACCTGGAGCTTGAACGGGAACAGAACTACGTGGCAACGCTGTACGCGCGTCTGGACGCGCTGCAACGGGAGGCCGAGGACCAGCTGACGGCGGTGCGGTTGCTCGACGTCGGCGGAAATCATCAGACCCGCTCCGAGCGGGACACCTTTGCGCGCCTCTACGAGGACCGGATCGTGCAGTTGCGGGAGATCGACGACCGGCTGGCGTTCGGCCGGCTCGAACTGGCCGCGGACGACGCGAGCGGCGACTCCGTGTTCCGCTACATCGGCAGGGTCGGGCTGCGCGACGAAGACTTGCAGCCGATGCTGCTCGACTGGCGGGTGCCGCAGGCGAGCGCGTTCTACCAGGCGACGGCCGCGACCCCGCTGGGAGCCAGGGCCAGGCGCCACCTGCAGTCCAGGGGGCGGACCATCATCCGGATCGAGGACGAGATCCTCGACGCCGAACGCCTCGGCGGAGAACCCTCAGAACATCAGGGGGAGGGAGCGTTGCTCTCCGCGCTGACCGCCCAGCGCACCGGGCACATGCCCGACATCGTCGCGACCATCCAGGCGGAACAGGACCGGATCATCCGCTCTGACCTCGCCGGAGTGCTCGTCGTCCAGGGCGGGCCGGGCACGGGGAAGACCGCCGTCGCGCTGCACCGTGCGGCGTACCTGCTCTACACGCATCGCGATCGCCTGAAGCACAACGGGGTGCTCATCGTGGGGCCGTCCCGCTCGTTCCTGCAGTACATCGAGGCGGTGCTGCCGTCGCTCGGCGAGACCGGGGTGGTTCTCTCAAGCGTTGGACAGCTGTACCCGGGCGTCGAGGCGACCCGCGAGGACGTCCCCGCCGTCGCGGCGCTCAAGGGCCAGGCTTTCATGGCCGCGCTCATCGCCCATGCGGTGCGCTCCCGGCAGCGGATCCCGGTGGGGACCCGTCAGCTCGAGGTCAACGGCGACAAGATCACCCTGGCCCCGCAGCTCGTGGCGAACGCGATCGCCAAGGCGCGCGAGGGCGGCAAGCCGCACAACCTCGCGAGGGTCACCTTCGTGAAGACCGCGATCGGCGCGCTCGCGCGCGACTGGCTGCGCCAGCTGCAGCAGGGCGGCGCCTCGATGGACGAGTCCGACCTGCCGATGCTGCGCGAAGACCTGCGGCTCGCCCAGGACGTGCGCGTCGCGCTCAACACCGCGTGGCTGCCGCTCACCCCCGAGAAGCTCGTGCAGGATCTCTACGCACGCCCGCAATGGCTCGCCGAGCTCACCCCGGGCTGGAGTGCGGAGCAGAGGGCGCTCCTGCACCGGGCCAGGGACGCCGAGTTCACGATCGCCGATATCCCGCTGCTCGATGAGGCGGCCGAGCACCTCGGCGAGTACAACGTCGTCGACGCCGCCCAGAAGCGCGAGCAGAAGGAACAGCGCAAACGCGACATCGAGAATGCCGAACTCGCAATCGCGAACATGGACGTGAAGGGTCTCGTCAACGCGCGCGCCCTGGCAGACAACTTCGCCGAGCTCGGCGACCGGGCCACGACCGCCGAGCGTGCGGCCGTCGACCGCACCTGGACATACGGCCACGTCGTCGTCGACGAGGCGCAGGAACTCTCGCCGATGCAGTGGCGGCTGCTGCTGCGCCGGGGGCCGCGCCGGTCGTTCACGGTCGTCGGCGATATCGCGCAGGCCGCATCCGCCTCGGCATCGGGCAGCTGGAAGGAGGCCCTCGCGCCCATCCTCGACGCCTCCCTCGAGGCCGGGCGCTGGCGCCTCGAGGAACTGACCGTGAACTATCGCACACCCCGCCAGATCGCGACCGCGGCCGAGGAGATGGCGATCGCGCACGGGCTGCCGGTGACGCCCTCGCGGGCGGTTCGCGCGAGTGAGTGGCCGATAACCGTCGAAGCGGATGTCGCGGCAGCGGTTCACCGCGAGCGCGCGCTGCGTGCGGGCGGCACCCTCGCCGTGATCGCTGCCGATGCGGCGCTTGAAGCCGTCGGGGCGGAGCTCTCGGCGGAGTTCGGGGACAAGGTCGGTCTCGGCGCCCTCGGGCTCGGCAGGGAGATCGCACTCGTCGGGCCTCGGGAACGTCGATCTGCGACACTTCAGATGGAGAACGGGGTCAGGGGCTGGGAGCCTCGAAGTAGAGGTGGGCGTGCGCCCGGCATCCGTCGTTGAAGGGCGCCGCGCAGTGCGGGCAGCGTGTCGCGGCACGGTAGTCGGTGATGCTCAGGGTGCGGAGGCAGGCTCCGCAGAGGATCGCCTGCTCCGCCCAGAGCTCGACCGGCCACTGCCGCGCGGCATGATCGGCCGCGGCGGCGTGGCAGAGGTGGCAGGGGTAGAACCGGCGGCAGCAGTAGAACCGGATCGCGACGACATCCGCCGCCGTGTTGTAGTGAACGCACCGCGTCTCGTCGTCGACGGTCTCGCCGAACACCTCGAGGTCGGTCGTGCCCAGCTGTTTTCGGCCCGGTGGCTGCACCAGCGGCCGCCTACTTCTTGGCGGCTGCGGTGACCTGGTCCTGGACGAAGGTGGAGAACACCGTCGCGTCGGTCAGGGAGCCGGTGTAGGCGACGCCGTTGACGAGCACGGTCGGGGTTCCGGCGACCTTGGTGAGGGTCGTCGAGTTGGGCAGCGGGCCGGCGAGGGCGCGCTTGGTCGCATTGCCGACCCAGGACTTGAAGGCACCGTCAGTGATGCACTTCGTGATGCCGGCGTCCGTGGCTCCCGCGGTCGTGACCAGGCTCACAAGTTCCTGATCCGTCAGGCCGGCGGTGCTCTCAGCGGGTTGCTGGGCGAACAGGGCGGCGTTGACGGCCGGGAATGCGGCGGGCTGGTAGTTGGCCACGCACACGGCGGCGTTCGCTGCCCGGGTCGAGTACTTCGTCCCGGCCGAGTTGGCGTCGAGGATGGAGATCGGGTGGTACTCGAGCGTCGCGTTGCCCGCGCTGACCCAGGAGTTGATCGCGGTGCCGTTGGTGGTCTCGAACTGGCCGCAATAGGGGCACAGGTAATCGGCGTAGACGACGATGTTCGCAGTGCTCGTGAGCTTGGTCTGGTCGGTCGCGACCGGCGTGGCGTCCGCGGCGAGGGCGGCCGTCGGGACGGCGGTGATGGTCGTTCCGTCGCCGGTGAGCAGGACCCCATCGCTGGCCATGTTCAGCGGGCCGGCGGCCGCGGGGCCGTTGCTGTTCACGATGACGAGGGCGACGACGACGGCGATCGCAACCAGTCCGGCACCGATGCCGCCTCGCAGGAACAGCTTGTTTCGCTTGTCCTTCTTCTGCTGGGCTTCACGCATCAAGCGGGCGCTCTCCCGTGCCGCATCGCGGCGGTCCTTCTTCGGGGGCGTGCCTTTGCCGGGGAGGTTGCTGTTCATAGACCCTGTACACCGTTTCGTCGCGAGTGACTTATCGAATCTAGGTTAGGCCGTCCACCTCCACGCCCCGTGCCATCGGGCTGGGAGCCAGCTGTGAGGAGGGTTAGAACCAGGTGCTGAGGTGCGGCGGCTGCCCTGAGCGGAATGCGGCGTCGACCTGCGTCGCGGCATCCTCCGTGTGCTCGGTGACCCTGCCGGCGCGGCTCAGCACGACGGCGCTCGGGCCGCCCAGGTACAGGGCGGAGAGGGCGGCGACCGAGAGGCTGAGGTGGGCCGCTCCCGCCGGGGTGGCCTCGCCCGCGGCGAGCGGATGCGCCGAGCCGGCACCGTCTGGAGAGACAGTGAGCAGGAACTCGCCCCCTGCGATGCCGAGGTCGTCGGAGACATCGAGGAGGAAGACGCCGGGTGCGGCGTATCGGCGGTGCTCGAGTGCGGCAGGCACGTCGAGGAGGCGCAGCCAGAGGTGGTCGCGTTCGGCGGAGGCGCGCACGGCCCGCGGGTTCTCGAGCTGCCAGACGAGGGGCTCCGCGGTACTCCGGAGCGGGGCGGAGACCTCTCCGATGAGGTCGAGGTCGAGCAGGAAGCGCCAGAGTGCTGTGTATGCCGCGTCGGTCGCCGCGACCAGGTCGACGACGTCGAGCCGACCAGGGTAGGCGTCGCCCTCGAGCGTGACGCTGTAGACCGCGAATCCCTTCGGTCGGCCGGTCGGGTCGTCGAAGCGCACCGTCTGCCGCGTCGGGGTGGCGGCGGTCGTCGGGGTCGGGGCTGCCGCCTCGGACGGCTCGGCCAACGCGGGGGTCGTGAGTCCGAGGATCTGGTCCCAGAGGCTGTCGCGACGGTCGACGTCACCGGCGCCGCGCCTTCTGGCGGCTTCGAAGATCGCCGGGGCGTCGTGGCGCAGTGATTCGGGGGAGACGAAGTGCAGCCGCCCCATGTCCGTCGGGGCTGCCGGGGCCGGCGGGCGTCGCGTCCTGCCGCACCT
>NZ_JASJVF010000077.1:0-13234 GCF_035019805.1 Cryobacterium sp. 10I1 | reverse complement strand
ATTCAGGAGGGAAACTGAAGGTCAGAGCCTGGCCGGCGGTGAGGAAGGTCGGGAGGGTCAGGCCGAGGGTGCTCCCCTCGAGCGCCCGGCGGAGCGGACCGAACACGGCCTCCGGGTCGGCGGGCCGCTGTTCCGTGAGGAACGAACCGGCGAAGGCCAGGAAACGTGCGTCGAGACGGCCGGCGACCGCCGCCGCATCCGCCCCCTGCTCGGCAATGGCACCGCCGAGGGCACGCAGGCCGAGAACGGTCAGGCCCGCAGGAGTGGCCTCCTGGAAGGCCCGCGCGAGGGCGCCGAGGCCCGCTTCGTCTCCACCGGCGAAGGACGTGATCGCGGCCGTCCACTCGATTGTGGCGGCCGGTTCGGTCGGTTCGGCCGCGACCTCGGCGAGGTGCCCGATCGTGAACGGCCGGGTCTCGTCGGCGAGCACCGGTGCGCTTGCGAGCAGCGGTGCGAGGAGGGGCGCGGCGTCCTCAGCGGTTCCGACGAAGACCACCTCGGCGCTCGCGATCGTCTGGCCGCGGAGCGGCGCGGGCACCTGTTCGATGTCGGGCAGATTGGTCAGGCCGAAGAAGATACTCAACTCGGGCGGGGCATCCGCCATGATCGCCGCAACGCTACCGAAGACGGTCCCTGCGGCGGACGCGGGGAAGACGATCGTTCCGCCGAAGAGGTCGGGAGCCGCATACAGGTCGATCTCGAGCGTGGTCACGATGCCGAACAGCCCGCCGCCGCCGCGCAGCGCCCACAGCAGTTCCGGATCGCTGTCCGCGGTGACCCGGCGCGGCTCACCGCCTGCATCGACGAGTTCGACCGCACGGATGCTGCGGGCCGCGATCCCGCGCCAGCGGCTGAACCAGGAGTGACCGCCCCCGAGGACGTGACCTGCGACGCTCACATCGGGATTGGACCCGGCGAGCGCCACGAGCCCGGAACCATCGAGGCGGCTCAGCAGGGCACCCCAGGACACGCCG
This sequence comes from Cryobacterium sp. 10I1, assembly GCF_035019805.1. Classification (NCBI taxonomy): domain Bacteria; kingdom Bacillati; phylum Actinomycetota; class Actinomycetes; order Micrococcales; family Microbacteriaceae; genus Cryobacterium; species Cryobacterium sp. 10I1. The sequence continues at coordinate 12,260 of NZ_JASJVF010000077.1, read as the reverse complement.
GAGCCGACCCTGGCCACGCGTCGTTTCTGATCGATCACGATCTCGTCGAACGCGCTCGTGCGGACGAGGATGCATCCGGCGAGGTCGCCGCTCGGGCCGTGTCCGCGCGGCTGCACCACCACCCGGTGCCCGTCGGCGCGGGCGGCGGCGAGGATCCGCCGCAGGTCCTCCGGCCCGGCCGGGTACGCGACGGCGACCGGCCGTTGGTCGATCGCGAGGTTCCAGGGGGCGCGGGCACTGTCCCAGTCATCGTCGTATGCACGGACGAGCCTGCCGTCCATGGCCTCCGCGAGGTCGGTGAGCGCGCGGTCGGACGGAGATTCAGGTGTCATCATTCCTCCACAACGAGTCGGAAACGCGTACACGGCCGAGTCTCGGCCTATCCCGCCTCGCAGCCAACCCCGCGACTGAAACCGCGGCCGACCCGGTGTCGATGGCACGCTCGCGCCCGGAGGCAGGGTCCCGCGCTTAGGGTAGAGACATGGCAGAACGCACCCCGTGGTCACTCTCCGGCGCATTGCGCGGCATGTTCGCGAAGAAGACGATCGACGCCGACACCTGGGACGACCTCGAGGACGCACTCATCCAGGCCGACTTCGGCCCCCAGATCACCGAGGACATCGTCGCTGACCTGCGCGCCAAGGTCGCCAGGTACCACACGACAGACCCGGCCGACCTGCAGCGGATGCTGCGCGAAGGCCTCGAGGAACGCCTCTCCCGGCTCGACTCGACCCTCAACCTCAGCGCGCGCCCCGCCGTCGTGCTCGTCGTCGGCGTGAACGGCGTCGGGAAGACCACCACGATCGGCAAGTTCGCCAAGTTCCTGCGCGTCTATGACCGCAGCGTGCTGATCGGGGCTGCGGACACGTTCCGGGCCGCCGCTGTCGAGCAGCTCGCCACCTGGGCCGAACGCGCGGGCGCCGAGATCGTGAAGCCGCAGGCCCAGGGCCAGGACCCGGCATCCGTCGCCTTTCAGACCGTGGAGCGCGCGATCGCGACCGGCACCGAGATCGTGATCATCGACACAGCCGGCCGCCTGCAGACCAAGGGCGGCCTGATGGACGAGCTGACCAAGATCCGTCGCGTCATCGAGAAGCAGACGCCGATCGCCGAGGTGCTGCTCGTGCTCGATGCGACCACCGGCCAGAACGGGCTGGCCCAGGCCGAGGCCTTCATCGAGCACGCCGGGGTCACCGGGCTTGTGCTCACGAAGCTCGACGGCTCCGCCAAGGGCGGATTCGTGCTCGCGGTGCAGGAGAAGACCGGTATTCCGATCAAGCTCGTCGGCCAGGGCGAGGGCATCAACGACCTCACCGGATTCACCCCGCACGTCTTCGCGCAAAAACTCGTCGGATAGGACGACCATGACCATCGAACACGATTTCTTCGGAATCCTCGGCAGCGACGACGAAGGCGAGATCTACTGGTCGGATTCGGCGGAACTGGGCGACCAGGACATCGAGATCGACCTCAGCTCGCCTGATGAGTCCTCGGTTTCCGTCGAGGCGCTCGACATCGCGGCGTTCATGATCAATTCCCTCGAAGACCTCGACTCGCAGGCCCGCGAATCGCTCGTCGCCGAACTCAGCGCCGAGGGGTCCGTCACCGCGCTCTACATCAACCAGTGCCTCGAGGAACTCGATGAGGAGGTCATCGACGACGCCCTGATCTGGGACTCCGGCGACAAGCAGATCGACTTCCTCCGCTCCATCCAGCTGCAACGGATCGGCTTCCACCCGCACCACATCAAGAACGACGAGCACTTCGCGGTGCTCGACTATTCGATCAGCCCCACCGAGACCGACGCCCTGATCGTCGTGACGCTCGACGTGCACGGCGACACGATCGTGATCTCGCTCGACAGCTGAGGATTCGAGACCGGGCAACACCGGTTAAAGTAGAACCACAATGGCTACTTTTGGAAACCTCTCAGATCGCCTGGCCGAGACGTTCAAGAATCTCCGCACCAAGGGCAAGCTCAGTGCGGCGGATGTCGACGGCACCGTGCGCGAGATCCGTCGCGCCCTCCTCGACGCCGACGTCGCCCTCGACGTCGTCAAGGACTTCACCGCGCAGGTGCGCGAGCGCGCCCTCGGCGACGAGGTCAGCAAGGCGCTCAACCCGGCCCAGCAGGTCGTGCAGATCGTCAACGAGGAACTCATCCGCATCCTCGGCGGCCAGCAGCGCCGCCTCGAGTTCGCGAAGAAGCCGCCGACCATCATCATGCTCGCCGGCCTTCAGGGCGCGGGCAAGACGACCCTCGCCGGCAAGCTGGCGAAGTGGCTCGCCAAGGACGGGCACACCCCGATCCTCGTCGCCGCCGACCTCCAGCGTCCGAATGCCGTCACCCAGCTCCAGGTCGTGGGGCAGCAGGCCGGCGTGCCCGTGTACGCACCAGAACCGGGCAATGGCGTCGGCAATCCCGTCACGGTCGCCCGCGACGGCGTGAAGTTCGCCCAGCAGAAGCTCCACGACGTGGTCATCGTCGACACGGCCGGCCGCCTCGGCGTCGACGCCGAGATGATGAAGCAGGCCGCAGACATCCGCCGGGCCATCGACCCCGACGAGGTCCTCTTCGTGATCGACGCGATGATCGGCCAGGACGCCGTCGCGACCGCGAAGGCGTTCCAGGACGGCGTCGACTTCACCGGCGTCGTGCTGACCAAGCTCGATGGTGACGCCCGCGGTGGAGCAGCCCTCTCGGTCGCCTCGATGACGGGACGCCCGATCATGTTCGCGTCGACGGGTGAGAGCCTCGACGACTTCGAGCCCTTCCACCCCGACCGGATGGCGAGCCGGATCCTCGACCTCGGTGACATCCTCACCCTGATCGAACAGGCCCAGGGCGCCTTCGACGAGGACGAGGCGCGCAAGCTCGCCGAGAAGTTCCAGACCGACACCTTCACCCTCGACGACTTCCTCGGCCAGATGCAGCAGCTGCGCAACATGGGCTCGATCAAGAAGATGATGAGCATGCTCCCGGGCGCCGGGGCCATGAAGCAGCAGCTCGAGAATTTCGACGAGCGCGAGATCGTGCGCACAGAGGCCATCATCCAGTCGATGACCAAGGCCGAGCGCACCACCCCGAAACTCCTGAACGGATCACGCAGGCTGCGCATCGCGCGGGGCTCCGGCTCGAGCGTGACCGAGGTGAACCAGCTCGTGCAGCGCTTCGAGCAGGCCGCGAAGATGATGAAGACCGTCGCCCGAGGTGGAATGCCGAACATCCCCGGCATGGGGCCGATGCCCGGCCTCGGCGGTGGGCGCGGCAAGCCCCAGCAGGCGAAGAAGAAGGGCTCGAAGTCGGGCAACCCGGCCAAGCGTGCCGCGGAGAACCTCGCGATCGCGTCCGGTGAGAAGCCGGCGGGCGCCGGCGCTGAGGCACCGACCGGCGGCGGCACCGGCTTCGGCCTCGGCGGCCGCAAGCCGGCAGTCGCCGGCAAGCCCGGCGGTCCCACCGACGAGGAGATGGCCGCCCTGCAGAAGATGCTCGGCCGCTAACCGTACCGCTCCCTGTACCTTTCCGGTCGAGAGTGACCGCTCAGCGGGTAACTCTCGACCGGACAGGTATGCCTCGGGCGTTTAGGCTGGGCGCATGACACTCACGAAGCCCGGTCCCGTCCGCATCGGCGCGCAGGTGGCGCCCCAGCACGCCGAGTACACGAAGATCCGCGACACCGTCGCAGAGGTCGAAGCACTCGGCACCGATGTCGCCTTCAACTGGGACCACTTCTTCCCGCTTTCCGGTGACCCGGACGGGCTGCACTTCGAATCCTGGACGATCCTCGCCGCGTGGGCTGAGCAGACCTCCCGGATCGAGATCGGCGCCCTCGTCAACTGCAACAGCTACCGCAACCCCGACCTGCAGGCCGACATGGCCCGCACGATCGACCACATCAGCGGCGGCCGCTTCATCTTCGGCACCGGCTCCGGCTGGTTCGAGCGCGACTACGACGAGTACGGCTACGAGTTCGGCACCGTCGGCAGCCGGCTCGACGCCCTCGCGGAGAACCTCCCACGCATCGAGGCGCGCTGGGGCAAGCTCAACCCGCCGCCCACCCGGAAGATCCCGGTGCTGATCGGCGGAGGTGGGGAGAAGAAGACCCTGCGCATCGTCGCCAAGCACGCCGACATCTGGCATTCCTTCTCGAGCCCCGAGGTACTCGAGCACAAGCTCGGCGTCCTCGCAGACTGGTGCGCGACGGTCGGGCGCGACCCGGCCGAGATCGAGGTGTCCACGGAGCTGCGCGGCCGCACGGTCGACGAGGCAGACGAGCTCTATGCGCTCGGGGCCCGCCTGTTCACGATCGGGCTCTCCGGGCCGGCGTATGACCTCGCCCCGCTGACGGACTGGCTGGCCTGGCGCGACGCCAAGAACGCCGCCTAAACGGGCAAGGTGCCGCCGCGGAGTTCCGCGCTGAGCGCGGCCACGACGGCGGGCAGGCTGCCGCCGTTCGCCGCGGCGACGCGCAGCTGGCGCTGGTAGCTCGCGCCGGCATCCAGGATGCCGTTCAGCTGCAGCAGTTCGGTGAGGCAACCGAGGCGTTCCGCGGTGGGGGAGAGCACGCCGATCAGCCGGCGCACGTCGTCGGTCACGAGTCGTTCGGCGCCGCTCGAGTCGAGGATGATCTCCGCATCGAGCCCATATCGCGACGCACGCCACTTGTTCTCGCGCACGAACCATGGCTGCATGCTCGGGACCGGGCGTCCTGCGTCGAGCTCGGTGGACATCCACTCGACGAGGCACTGGATGAGCGCGGCGATCGCCCCGAGTTCGGTGGCCGTCGACACGCCGTCGCAGGCGCGAATCTCGATGGTGCCCCAACGGGCAGAGGGGCGGATGTCCCAGCGCACCTCGGTCATGTCGTCGATGATCCCGGTTCGGGTCATGTCCTCGACATACCGTTCCCAGCTCGCCCAGTCCTCGAGAATCCAGGGCAGCCCCGCCGTCGGCAGCTGCTGGAACATCTGCGCGCGATTCGACGCATAGCCGGTCTCGACGCCCGCCCAGAACGGACTGGACGCCGAGAGCGCCTGCAGGTGCGGGAGATAGCCGAGCAGGCCGTTCAGGATCGGGATGACCTTGTCGCGGTCCTCGATGCCGACGTGCACGTGGATGCCCCAGATCATCATGTTCCGGCCCCACCACTGGGTGCGGTCGATGAGCTTGTGGTACCGCTCCTTGTCCGTGACCTCCTGGTCGAACCACTGGCCGAACGGATGCGAGCCGCTGCAGATGAGGTCGACGCCCCGTGGGTCCGTGATCGCCCTGACCTCGTCGACCTGGCCGTAGACATCCGCAACGGCGCCCGCCACGGTCGTGTGAACACCGGAGACGAGCTCGACGGTGTTGAGCAGCAGCTCTCCGGTGATGTGCGGGTGCGGCGACCCGTCGGGGCCGCGCAGGGCATCGAGCACCTCGTCGGCGATGCAGACGAGGTCACCGGTCGACCGGTCGACGAGCGCGATCTCCCATTCGATGCCGATCGTCGATCGCGCTGATCGGGCGAATTCGATTCCCACGTGCGGTCCTTTGGTCGCGTGGCACCCGGCTGGGTGCTGGTCACAATCCTGACACCGATTGCAGGCGGCCTCCCGCACGAACGCGGAATCCGCTTTCGGCGGACACCCGGTGCCCGGTCGATTATCACATTGGGGCCGACATCTGACAGAATGATTAGTCGAGTTCTCCTGCGCCCGACCCTCTACTCTGACGCAGGAAAAAACCATCTTGAGCTTGTGCCGAGTGTGCCCCCACGCTCACGGCCCTCAGTTCGCCAAAAATCAAATACACAGGAGAATTGTGGCTGTCAAAATCCGTCTGAAGCGCATGGGCAAGATTCGTGCGCCGTACTACCGCATCGTTGTGGCCGACTCGCGCACCAAGCGCGACGGTCGCGTCATTGAAGAAATCGGCATCTACCACCCCACGCAGGAGCCCTCGGTCATCGAGATCAAGTCCGAGCGTGCACTGTACTGGCTCGGCGTTGGCGCCCTGCCCACCGAGCAGGTTGAGGCTCTCCTCAAGCTGACCGGCGACTGGGGCAAGTTCAAGGGTGACAAGAACGCCGTCAGCACCGTCAAGATCAAAGAGGCCAAGGTCGCTTTCGTCGCCGACGAGAAGAAGAAGCCGGTTCTCAAGCCCAAGGCTGAGAAGCCCGTTGTCAAGGAAGAGGCGCCCGTCGCCGAAGCCGCTGACGCAACAGAAGAGGACAAGGCGTAATTTTGCTCGCACCCGCGCTTGAGCACCTCGTCAAGGGAATCGTTGACCACCCGGACGATGTGCACGTTGCTGCCCAGAACTCACCGCGTGGCGAGGTGCTCGAGGTTCGCGTGAACCCCGAGGACCTCGGCCGCGTCATCGGTCGTTCCGGACGGACCGCAAAGGCCCTGCGCACCCTTGTGGCTGCCCTGGCCGATGGCAAGCGCGTGCGGGTCGACGTCGTCGACACCGATTTCTGAGCCGGCGGTGAGCCTCGTGAACGACACTCTGGTACCCAGAGCCCAGTCGCCCCGAGCCCAGCTGCGGGTTGGTCGCCTGACCAAGGCCCATGGCCTCAAGGGCGCCATCAAGCTCGAACTGTTCACGGATGACCCGGGGCGACGTTTCGTCCCGGGCGCCGTGTTCACGCTTCAGGTTCCAACCGGGTCCCCGTGGCACGGTAAGAAGATCGAGCTCGTCGAGCTCCGCTGGTACAACCAGCACGCCGTCGGCTTCTTCAAGGATGTCCCCGACCGGGAAGCGGCTGAGGCACTCGCCAAGGCCATCCTGTGGATCGACCAGGACGACGACGAAGAATCCGACGAAGAAGACGCCTGGTACGACCACCAGCTCGTCGGCCTCAAGGTCGTGCGTGACGGGGTGCAGATCGGTACCATCGGCCGTCTCGAACACCTTCCGGCCCAGGACCTCCTGATCGTCAAGACCGCGACCGGTGACGTCATGGTGCCCTTCGTGAAGGCAATCGTTCCCTCCGTCGACATCGCGACGGGTATCGTCACGATCACCCCTCCGCCCGGACTGCTCGAAGAGCTCCCCGAGGAGCCGGACGACGAGCCCGAAACCCCGCTCGAAGCGGATGCCGCAACCCACGAACCCGACGCCGGTGCCGAGCCGGACGCCGAGCACACACCAGACCAGAACGGCGCATAGGCGCGACCGGGATCAACCCGGGGGAAGGCGCGCCGCGCCCGCTGGCTCCTCCACTCCCCACGACGCGGCAGCCCTTGCAAGGAGAACCGCCTGTGTCGTACGTCCAGCCCGACAAACTCATCGATGACATCATTCATTCGGGTGTCGTTAAATCGAACCTGACCATTAAGCAGATGATCATCCGCGGAACCCTGTCCGGGGCGATCCTGGGCGCGGCAACGGCGGTGTCCCTGACCGCGGCCGCCCAGACCGGGCTTCCCATCGTGGGCGCCGTGCTGTTCCCGGTCGGATTCGCCATTATCCTGCTGCTCGGACTCGAGCTCGTCACGGGAAGCTTCGCGCTGATCCCGCTCGCGATCCTCGAGGGACGAACGACCATTAAAAAGGGCCTCACCAATTTCGGTGTCGTCATCGCCGCCCACCTGTTCGGCGCCGTGCTCTTCGGCTTCCTCTACGTCGTCTCGATCACCTACATGGGCACCGTGACCACAGACCCGATGGTCCAGGCCATCGTGCATCTAGCCGAGCACAAGGTTCTGCCGTATGAAGCGGTCGGCCCTGGCGGAATCGTCGTCGCGATCATCAAGGCGATGCTCTGTAACTGGATGGTCGCGATCGGCACGATCATGTTCTACACGTCGAAGTCCACCGCAGGAAAGATCCTCGCGATGTGGCTTCCGGTCACGATCTTCTTCAGCCTCGGACTCGAGCACGCGATCGTGAACATGTTCGTCATCCCCGCCGGCATGATGCTCGGCGCCCCGATCAGCATCGGCCAGTGGCTGCTCTGGAACCAGATTCCCGTTCTCGTCGGCAACCTGCTCGGTGCGATCCTTTTCACCGCCCTGCCGGTGTACTTCTCGCACCGCACCCGGGTCAACCGTGCCGCCCACCTGGAAGCGAGCGCTACGACCGCGACCGACGCCGAAACCGCGGACGAGTCCGTTCCCGTCCACGCCTAGGCTTTCTTCGTGCGCATCGATATCCTCACCATCTTCCCGGAGTTCTTCTCTGTCCTCGGCGTCTCCCTGCTCGGCAAGGCCAGGCAGTCCGGACTCATCGAGGTGCTCGTGCACAACCTGCGCGACCACACCCACGACCGGCACAACACCGTCGACGACACCCCGTACGGCGGCGGCGCCGGCATGGTGATGAAGCCGGAACCCTGGGGCGAGGCTCTCGACGCGATCCTCGACGAGACCACCGGCGCGCCCACTGAAGCTGGCGGCGACGCGGCAGCGGATGCCACGGCGAACGACGCAGGGCCGCTCCTGATCTTCCCGTCCCCGGCCGGCGACCTCTTCACCCAGAAGATGGCCCGCGAACTGGTCGCGGAACCGCACCTCGTCTTCGGCTGCGGGCGATACGAAGGCATCGACCAACGCGTCTTCGACCACTTCGCCTCCCGCGGGCGCGTCAGGCTGGTCAGCCTCGGCGACTATGTGCTCAACGGGGGAGAGGTCGCGGTGATGGCCATGATCGAGGCCGTCGGTCGGCTCATCCCCGGCATGGTCGGCAACCCGGAGAGCCTCGTCGAGGAGTCCCACGAGGACGGACTCCTCGAATACCCGAGCTACACCAAGCCGTCCAGCTGGCGCGGTCTCGACGTGCCCCCGGTGCTCCTGAGCGGCAACCACGGTGCCATCGCGACGTGGCGCCACGACCAGCAGCTCGAGCGCACCATGCGGGTCCGGCCCGACCTTCTGCCTCCAGCGAACGCAGAGCCAGCCGAAGGCGTCCGCGAGTAGTCTGGCTTCGTGTTCCTACGCAGGGTCTTCTATCGCTGGCAATTCCTTGCCGTGCTCGTGCTTCCGGCGTGGCTCCTGATCGGCGCGTCCCTCTTCAAGTCGAGCGGATGGGCCGTGCTCGGCAGCTTCTTCGGCGGCATCGTGCTCGGCCTCGGCCTGCTGGCCGTCGCCCTGCTCTTCTTCGCCCGCACCGAGGTGCGGCTGGAGCGGGCGGTGTCCTGGCGTGACGTCGGCGTGCTCACCCTGTGGCACGCCCTGATCGTGGCCTCCGGCTTCACGGCGGGTGCGAGCTGGCTGCCGTTCCTGGTCGTGCTCGTCGGGCTCGCAGCCTTCTGGTTCGCCATCTGGGAGCTCTTCGCGAGTGCCAGGAGCCGGATGCAGGCGATGATCGTGCTGATCGACGAGACCGCCAGAGGTGGCGCCCCGACCGAACCGGCCGCGGGGGAGCATCCGTCGCCCATCGGCTTCGAACCCACCCCTGACCCGTCGGTCATCGTCGTGCGGGAGAAGCCGAAAGACACCTAGCCGGCCCGGTTTTGCCGGAGGCGCGGATCGTGACATAATCAGCGATTGTGCCGTAGCATGCCTCTGCCACAGGGGAGCTGCACCGTTCGGCACGGTCTTAACCTCATCAGTCGTCGCCCAGCACCTGTGTGCGCGGGCGACCTCAGCCGTCTTCGTCCTGTGGCGGATACAGAGAGCGAACAAATATGCATATTCTCGACCAGGTGGATGCCCCATCACTCCGGAAGGACATCCCGGCGTTCCGTGCCGGCGATACCGTCAAGGTTCACGTCAACATCGTTGAAGGCGCACGCTCGCGCGTGCAGGTCTTCCAGGGTGTCGTCATCGGCCGTTCCGGCGAAGGCGTCCGCGAAACGTTCTGCGTTCGCAAGGTCAGCTTCCAGGTCGGCGTCGAGCGTACCTTCCCGGTGCACTCCCCGGTTATCGACCACATTGAGGTCGTCACCCGCGGAGACGTGCGTCGCGCGAAGCTGTACTACCTGCGCAACCTGCGTGGCAAGAAGGCCAAGATCAAGGAAAAGCGCGACTAAGACTCGTCACACCCGATTCCCAGCCCCGGCTGCGTTTCACCCTGAGCTCCTGACCCGTACACTGGGTCAGGAGCTCAGGCGGTTTAATGACAGACAATTCTCTGCCCACGCGATCGGATCGCCTGGCATCAGAAGCACCACAGCGCGGCAAGCGCGGCGTTGCGATCTTCTTTCGCGACCTCTTGATCATTTTTGTGGTGGCGCTGCTCATCTCGTTCCTGATCAAGACCTTCCTCGTCCGGTCGTTCTACATCCCCTCGGGGTCGATGGAGAACACCCTCCTGGTCAACGACCGCATCATCGTGAACGAGCTGGAACCGAAGCTCATGCCCATCCAGCGCGGTGACGTCGTCGTGTTCCGCGATCCCGGCGGGTGGCTCCTCCCGCAGGCTGCCGTGCAGCAGAACCCCGTCGCCGCCGGCCTTGACTGGCTCCTTTCCGTCGTCGGCCTCTCCGCGCCGGACAGCAACGACCACCTGATCAAGCGCGTCATCGGACTGCCCGGCGACCACGTCAGCTGCTGCAACGCCCTCGGCCAGCTGAGCGTCAACGACGTGCCCCTCTCTGAGCCGTATGTGAACCTCCCTGCCGGGGCGAGCGCCGTGTCCAAGGACAACTTCGACGTCGTCGTACCGGAGAACTCGCTCTGGGTGATGGGCGACAACCGGTACAACTCCAAGGACTCCCGGTACAACGGGGACACCCCTGGCAAGGGCTTCGTGCCGATCGACAACGTCGTCGGCCGCGCCCTCGTGATCAGCTGGCCGCTGTCCCGCTGGACCTGGCTCGACGACTACCCGGAAGTCTTCCGAGGGGTTTCCCCGGAGACGAAGTAGATGGCCGTCTGCGATCCGACCCTCGAGGTCGAGCTCGGCCTGCTCGCCGAAGGCGCGAGCTGCGTGATCGGCTGCGACGAGGTCGGACGTGGTGCCCTCGCCGGACCGGTCGGGGTCGGCGTCGCCGCGATCGACGGCACGCACGGCACGATGCCGGTCGGTCTCCGCGACTCGAAGATGCTCAGCGAGCGGCGCCGTGAGGCCCTCGCACCGCTCGCGGTCGCCTGGGTGCTGCACTCCGCGGTCGGACTCGCCTCCGCGAAGGAGGTGGACGAGATCGGCATCATCGCCGCACTCGGGCTCGCGGGCAAACGGGCCCTCGCCGAACTGTTCGCCGCCGGCGTGGACGTCCGGGGGAGCGTCGTGCTGCTCGACGGCAACGACGACTACCTCAACAAGGCCCTCGCGACGCCCCTCTCCGTGCTGACCCGGATCAAGGCCGACCAGGACTGTGCGTCCGTGTCCGCGGCATCCGTGATCGCGAAGGTGCACCGCGACCGGCTGATGATCGCAGCGGATGCGGTCACGCCCGGCTACGGGTGGGCGGGCAACAAGGGCTACGGCAGTGCGGAGCACATGGCTGCGATCGGGCGCCTCGGACCGACAGGGCTCCATCGCAAATCGTGGCTGACCATCTCAGCGTAGGATTGTCTCACCATGGAAGAAGAAGAGTTCGAAGACTACGACCGCGAGGTCGAGTTGGCCCTGTACCGCGAATATCGGGATGTCGTCGGGCAGTTCCAGTACGTCGTCGAGACGGAACGGCGCTTCTACCTGGCCAATGAGGTCGAACTCGTGCGCCGGGACACCGAGCACGACTTCTACTTCGAACTGAACATGAAGGACGTCTGGGTCTGGGACGTGTACCGGTCGGACCGTTTCGTGAAGTCCGTGCGCGTGCTGACGTTCAAGGACGTCAACGTCGAGGAACTCGCCTCGAAGGAATTCGAACTGCCCAAGGAACTCGCGCTCGACGAGTAGCCGGCTGGTCGTTCTAGCGGGGCTCGCAGACCACGACCGGGATGTCCCGGCTGGTCTTCTGCTGGTAGCCCTCGTACCCCTTGTATGCGGCGACGATCTGCGGCCAGAGTTCCGCCTTCTCCGCTGCGTCTGCCGTGCGTGCCCTCAGCTTCTTCGTCGTGCCGTGCACGGTGAGTTCGACGTCGGGGTTCGCAACGAGGTTGAGGTACCACTGCGGGTTCCGGTCGCTGCCGCCCTTCGAGGCGATCAGCACGAAGCGGTTCCGGTCGTGGATCGGGGCCGTGAGCATGGTCGTGCGGCGCTTGCCCGTCGAGCGGCCGATCGTGTGCAGTTCGACCACCGGGATCGGCCCGAACGAGGCGAGCAAACGTCCACCGGATGCCTTGAGCACGGCCCGGTGCATCAGGCTCATCGTCTTCATGCCGAGGTCGACCGACCTGTCGCGTAGTCCCATGGGTCCAGCCTAGTAACCTGCGTCGGTGTCGGT